>NZ_JAOCDM010000089.1 GCF_029840925.1 Pseudomonas sp. GD03858 | reverse complement strand
GGGCGCCTATGCGCTTAAAAGTGTTTATCATAGGCGTCTCTTTGCCTGGCTTGCACGAACACCATGACCGAACACGACTATACGCTGGCCTGGGGCCTGTACGCCGTTGCCGCCCTGGGCTGCCTGCTGGTGGGTTTCAAGCTGACCGGCTGGATGTGGCGCTGGCTGCGCGAGCCTTTGCGGGTGATCCTCGCCGTGCTGCTGTTCGCGCCGACCATCGTCGATCCGGTCAAGGAAAGTTTCGCGCCGGCCATCGCCATCACCGCGCTGGACGTGGCCTTCAAGGTCGGCAACAACGCCTGGCGGGCCGCTTCGGATCTTGCCATGTACGGCATGATCGCCTTTGCCCTGTACATCGTCTTCGTGCTGATCCGCTGGCCGTTGGAAAAGCGTGCCCGTGAGCGCCGTGAGCAACGTGAGGCGGCTGCCCAGCGCGAGGCGCGGGAGGACGAGGCGATGGTCGAGGCGCCGCTGGCCGCCAACCGTCAGGACCGCTACCGCGACGACCCGCAGCCCACTTCCGCGCGCCGTGCCGACCCTGGTCAGGGCCGCGTCGAACCTCGTCTGTAAGCCAGGAGCCGCGAGCATGTGCGAACTGCTGGGCATGAGCGCCAACGTCCCCACCGATATCGTCTTCAGCTTCACCGGCCTGATGCAGCGCGGTGGACGGACCGGCCCGCACCGCGATGGCTGGGGCATCGGTTTCTACGAAGGGCGCGGCCTGCGCCTGTTCCAGGACCCGGCGGCGAGCAGCGAGTCGGAAGTGGCCAACCTGGTGCAGCGCTACCCGATCAAGAGCGAAGTGGTCATCGGCCATATCCGCCAGGCCAACGTCGGCAAGGTCTGCCTGTCCAACACCCACCCGTTCGTGCGCGAGCTGTGGGGTCGCAACTGGTGCTTCGCGCACAACGGCCAGCTGGGTGACTTCAGTGGCCAGCGCACGTTCTATCGTCCGATTGGCGACACCGACAGCGAGGCGGCCTTCTGCGACCTGCTCAACCGTGTGCGCGACGCTTTCCCGGAGCCGGTCGAGGCGGAGCAGTTGCTGCCGGTGCTGGTCGAGGCCTGCAGCGGTTACCGCGGCAAGGGCGTGTTCAACTGCCTGCTCAGCGACGGCGACTGGCTGTTCTGCTTCTGCTCGACCAAACTGGTGCACATCACCCGTCGTGCGCCGTTCGGCGCGGCACGGTTGAAGGACGTCGACCTGATCGTCGACTTCCACACGCAAACCACGCCCAACGACGTGGTCACGGTGATCGCCACCGAGGCCCTGACCGAGAACGAGACCTGGAACCGCTACGAGCCGGGTCAATGGGCGCTGTGGCGCCACGGTGAATGCGTCGCCCACGGGCAAAGCTAAGGACGCGGCATGTTCAGAAGTTACCTGCGGTTGCTGTTGTTCACCTGCGGCCTGTTGGCGGGTATCCAGGTGCCGGGGCTGGTCAAGGACTACGGCCAGCGGGTCGAGGCGCACCTGCTCGAGTCGCGCCAGGCGCTCGACGGCTTCCGCCAGACCGCGCAACGCTTTTTCAACGGTGACCTTCAGGCGTTGGTACGCCACTACCGTACCAGCGACGACCCGGTGTTCAACAGCGATGCCAACAGCATCGAGAGCCTGCTGATCCGCAATCAGTTGCTCGAGCATGAATGGCAGGCCTTGCAAGGCTCGTGGGTCAGCCGCACCTGGCATGTGCTGGTGCAGCCGGAGCCGGCCCTGCGCGAGGAAACGCTCAAGGGCTACAGCTATCAGATCCTGCTGGTTCCCGAGGCGATCGGCTGGGGGATCGGCGCCGGTTTCGTGCTGGCGTTCGTGGTCGAGAGCCTGTTGCTGGTGATTGGCTGGGTGATTCTCGGTGGGCGGCGCAAGGCGGTGAAAGAGAGCTGGCGCTGACGCCGTCTGTCCGCGAGAGGGCCGCTATTGCCCCTGATGCTGGTCAGACCAATACGATCCGCTGCCCGCCCACATCCCGCGCATAGCGCTCCAGCACCTGGCGGCAAACCTCCACCACCTCGTCCACCAATGTCACCCCGGTCTGCCAGGCCACCACCAGTTCCAGGCTCGGTGGCGGTTGCAGGCCTTCGAGCAGCACCAGTTCGCCTCGACCCAACTCGCCATCCACCAGCGCCGGCGGCAGCGCGCCGATGCCGAAGCCGTCGCGCAGCAGCCGGGTGATCGCCGCCACCGAGTTCACGCAGTTCAGGCGCGGCGCTTCGACCCCGGCGGCCTGCAGCAGGCTGAGCACTTCCTGGTGCGGGCGCGAGTTCTTCGAGAAGGTGACGATTCGCTCGCGTGCCAGCTCCGCCAGCGAGGCATAGTCGCGGTGGTGTGGCGAGCCGGCTGCGACGATCCAGCCCATGGGATAGCGCGCCAGGTCGTGGCTGCGGATCGAGGGTTCGCGCAACAGGTCGGTCTGCAGGATCACGTCGAGAAAGCCCTTGTGCAGCTGTTCGCGCAGGTTCAGCGCGGTATCGGCCACCAGCTCTATCTCCACTTGCGGGTAGCGCTCGCCCAGCTCCGCCACCAGCGCGCTCATCCAGGTGTGGATGACGGTGTCCATCACCCCCAGGCGAATGCGCCCGGTCTTGGCCCTGTCGCTGTCCAGCGACCGTTTCATGGCCTTGGCGGTCTCGAGCATGCGCTCGGCGTACTCCAGCACCTTGCTGCCCTCTGGTGTCAGGCTGACACCGCGCGAGTCGCGCAGCAGCAGTTTCACCCCCAGATCGGCCTCCAGCGCGGCGATACGGCTGGAGACCGAGGCCTGGGTGGTGAACAGCTTCTCGGCGGTGAGGCGGAAGCTCTTGAGCCGGGCGACCCAGACGAAGGTTTCGAGAAAGCGAAGGTTCATGATCAGTTTTTCTTGTTCCAGACCGGAGGTTTTTCTCGTTGGACGCACGGTGCGCGGCCTCTGAACATGACGCACAGGCCGCGACGCCCGACGTCGCCCGTAAAACAATACCAACAAGCCGAGGCAACCATGAACCCGACCGGCGTGCAGCAGCAGGCCCCCGCTCGATCCTCGAGCGGTCCCTTCGCCTGGTACCGCGACATCGATTCCCAGCAACGACGCACCTTCTGGAGCTGCAAGATCGGCTACGGCCTGGACGGCATGGACACCCAGATGCTGAGCTTCGTCATCCCCACCCTGATCCTGATCTGGGGCATCTCCACCGCCGAGGCCGGGCTGATCCATACCAGCACCTTGATCGCCTCGGCCCTGGGCGGCTGGATCGCCGGTATTCTCTCCGACCGTATCGGTCGGGTGCGCACCTTGCAGCTGACGGTGCTGTGGTTCGCGTTCTTCACCTTCCTCTGCGGCTTCGCCCAGAGCTACGAGCAGTTGCTGATCGCACGGACCTTGATGGGCTTCGGTTTCGGCGGCGAATGGACCGCCGGCGCGGTCCTCATCGGCGAGGTGATCCGCGCCCAGGACCGTGGCAAGGCCGTGGGCATGGTGCAGTCGGGCTGGGCCATCGGCTGGGGTCTGACGGCGATCCTCTATGCCCTGCTGTTCTCCTGGCTGCCGGCCGAGCAGGCCTGGCGCGCGCTGTTCCTGCTGGGCCTGCTGCCGGCGATCTTCGTCATCTTCGTGCGCCGCCTGGTCAAGGACCCGGAGGTCTATCGCCAAGCCAAGGCGCAGGAGCAGCCCGAGGCGCCGTCGCACTTCTACGAGATCTTCGCCCCCGGCATGCTCTGGACCACGATTCGTGCCTCGCTGCTGACCACCGGCGCCCTGGGCGGCTACTACGCCATCACCTCGTGGCTGCCGACCTTCCTCAAGAACGAGCGCGGCCTCAGTGTGCTCGGCACCGGTGGCTACCTGGCCATGGTGATCGTCGGCTCCTACATCGGCTATGTGGTCAGCGCCTACCTCTGCGACCTGCTGGGGCGGCGCAAGAACTTCATCCTGTTCGCCGTGGGTTCGTTCGTCATCGTCCTGCTCTACACGCAGATGCCGGTCAGCGATGGCGTGATGCTGTGGCTGGGCTTCCCGCTGGGCTTTTTCGCCTCGGGCATCTTCAGCGGCATGGGGTCGTTCCTCACCGAGCTGTTCCCCACCCGCATCCGTGGTTCGGGCCAGGGCTTCTGCTACAACATCGGCAAGGTCGTCGCGGCGCTGTTCCCGCTGCTGATCGGCCTGCTGGGCGAAAAGATACCGCTGGGGCTGGGCATTGGCGCGTTCGCCGCGGTGTCCTATGGCGTGGTGATCCTGGCGGCCCTGAGCCTGCCGGAAACTCGCGGCAAACAGCTCCAGGCGCGCTAAGGTAGGCAGCATGAACATCGAGACGGAGGTTCGCCAGGTGAAACGCCTGCTACTCAATTGCGACATGGGCGAGAGCTTCGGCAACTGGCGCATGGGCCAGGATGCCAAGGTCATGCCTTTCATCGACTGTGCCAACATCGCCTGTGGCTACCACGCCGGCGACCCAGGCACCATGCGCCGTACCGTGGCCCTGGCGCTGGAGCACCGGGTGGCCATCGGCGCGCATCCGGCCTATCCGGACCTGATGGGTTTTGGTCGTCGTTCCATGGCCTGCAGCAGCGAAGAGATCCGTGACCTGCTGCATTACCAGATCGGCGCCCTGGATGGCATCTGCAAGGTGCTCGGCGGCCGCGTCGCCTACGTCAAGCCCCATGGCGCGCTGTACAACGACATGATGGCCAACCCGGACATCCTGCGTACCGTGCTCGAGGCCGTGGCGGCCTTCGACGCCGACCTGCCGTTGATGCTCATGGCCACCGCCGACGACAGTGCTGCCCAGGCGCTGGGTGACGAGATTGGCGTGCCGCTGTGGTTCGAGGCTTTCGCCGACCGTGGCTACACCGCCAGCGGGCACCTGATGTCGCGCCGTTTGCCCAACGCGGTGCATCACGATCCGGCGCTGGTGGTCGAGCAGGCCCTGCGCCTGGCCAAGGGCGAGGCGCTGGTGGCCGACGACGGCAGCGAGGTGCGGCTGAACGCCAGTACCTTGTGCGTGCACGGTGACAACGACGGCTCGGTGGCCGCCGTGCGCCAGATCCGCCAGGCCCTCGATGCATTGGAGCAAGCATGACGCCACGTATCGAGGTCGTGGCCATCGACAGCCTGATGGTGCGTCTGTTCGACGCCATCGACGAAGGCAACATGCCGTGGATCCTTGCCGCCAGCCAGCGCCTGCGGGCGGTGTTCGGTGACAGCCTGGTCGACCTGGTGCCGTCCTATACCACGCTGATGGTGCAGTTCGAGCTGGCGCCGGGCGAGGCGCGCCAGCGCATCCTGCAGGCCTTCGAGGGCTTGCGGCCGGATGCCGGCAATGCCGGGCGGCGGCACGAGATTCCGGTCTGGTATCACGCCAGTGTCGGCCCGGAGCTGCCGCTACTGGCGGCGCGCAGCGGGTTGAGCGAGGCCGAGGTGGTCAGCTTGCACAGTGGGCGCGACTATCCGGTCTTCGCCCTGGGCTTCGCGCCCGGTTTCGGTTTTATGGGGCTGGTCGACGAGCGTCTGGCGACGCCACGCCTGAGTACCCCGCGCAAGCGCGTGGCGGCGGGCAGCGTCGGCATTGCCGAGCGCCAGACCGCCGCGTATCCGGCGGTATCGCCGGGCGGCTGGAACCTTATCGGCCGCACGCCGGTGCGTCTGTTCAACCGCGAGCGCGACGGCTACAGCCTGTTGCAGCCAGGAGATCGCGTGCGCTTCGTGGCCGTCGGTCACGCAGAATTCATCAGTCTGGGCGGTGACGACAGCCCGTTGGAGGCCCAGGCATGAGCCGCTTGAGAATCGAAGCCAGCACGCCGCTGTGCCTGTTGCAGGATGCCGGGCGCTTCGGCGTCAGGCACCTGGGCGTGACCCAGGGTGGCGCGCTGGACTGGGTGGCCATGCGCTGGGCCAATTGGCTGCTGGGCAATGCCCTGGACAGCGCGGTGGTGGAGGTTGCGCTTGGTGGCTTTAGCGTGGTTGCCGAGCAGGATTGCGTGCTGGCGCTGGGCGGGGCCGACCTGGATGCGCAGGTCGACGGGCAGGCCGTGGCGCCCTGGACCTGCTTCAACCTGGGCAAGGACCAGCGCCTGACGCTGCGTCAGCCTCGCCAAGGGGTACGTGCTTATCTGGCGGTGCCAGGCGGGTTAGTGGGCGAGTCGGTGCTGGGAAGTTGTGCCACGGTGGTGCGGGAAGAGCTGGGCGGGATAGACGGCCAGGGGCGGGCGTTGGTGAAAGGGGAGGTGCTGCATGCTGCCGGAGCCATCGCGGGGCAAGTCGGGGCGTCGAACCGCCGCTCCCACGTGCCCGAAGCGCTGAGGCCGGTGTATGCCGAGAAACCGGTATTGGATCTGGTGATGGGCGCGCAGATCGCTGACTTCGGCGGCACCAGCCTGTTCGAGGCGTTCAATCGTGACTGGACGCTGGACAGTCGTGCCGACCGCATGGGCATTCGCCTGCTCGGGCCACAACTGGTCTACCAGGGCGCACCGATGATCTCCGAGGGGATCCCGCTCGGTGCCGTTCAGGTGCCACCGGACGGGCAGCCGATCGTGTTGCTCAATGACCGGCAGACCATTGGCGGTTATCCACGACTGGGGGCGTTGACGCCATTGGCGTTGGCGCAATTGGCGCAGTGCATGCCAGGGGCCGCGGTGCGGTTTCGGGCGGTGGTGCAGGATCAGGCGTGGCGTGAGCAGCAGGCTTACCTGAAACGATGGGCATGAAGGCTTCGGCCCTGTCGCGGGGCAGGCCCGCCCCCACGAAGGCCAGAGGTGTGGCGTGGGAGCGGGCTTGCCCCGCGATAGGGGCGGCCCTGAAAAAGCATCACTTGGACAGGTAACGCATCCCGTCTTCCAAGCCCTGCAAAGTCAGTGGAAACATCCTGTCCTCGATCAGGTCGCGCACCAGGTGGGTCGAGGCGGTGTAGTCCCAGGCCTGTTTCGGGTACGGGTTGATCCAGATGATCTTCCTGAACTTCTCCATGAAGCGCTGCATCCACACATACCCAGCTTCTTCGTTCCAGTGCTCGACGCTGCCGCCGGGCTGGGTGATCTCGTAGGGCGCCATGGCCGCGTCGCCGACGAACACCACCTTGTAGTCGTCGCCGTACTTGTGCAGCAGGTCGAAGGTGGAGAAGCGCTCTGAGGTACGACGCAAGTTGTTCTTCCACACCGACTCGTAGATGAAGTTGTGGAAGTAGTAGTACTCCAGGTGCTTGAACTCGGTCTTGCAGGCCGAGAACAGCTCCTCGCACACCTTCACATGGGCGTCCATCGAACCGCCGATGTCGAACAGCAACAGCAGCTTCACCGTGTTGCGCCGCTCGGGGCGCATCTGGATGTTCAAGAGGCCTGCGTCGCGGGCGGTATGGTCGATGGTGCCATCGATGTCCAGCTCCTCGGCGGCGCCTTCGCGGGCGAACTTGCGCAGGCGGCGCAGGGCCAGCTTGATGTTGCGCGTGCCCAGCTCGACCTGGTCGTCGAGGTTCTTGTACTCGCGCTGGTCCCAGACCTTCACCGCCTTGCCCTGTCGCTTGCCGGCCTCGCCGACGCGGATGCCCTCGGGGTTGAAACCGCCCGAGCCGAACGGGCTGGTGCCACCGGTGCCGATCCACTTGTTGCCGCCGGCGTGGCGTTCCTTCTGTTCTTCCAGGCGTTTCTTGAATTCCTCGATCAGCTTGTCCAGGCCGCCCAGGGACTGGATCTGCGCCCGTTCCTCATCGCTGAGCGAACGCTCGAACTCCTTGCGCAGCCATTCGTCGGGGATCAGTGCCTCGATATGTCGGTCGAGATTTTCCAGCCCCTTGAAATAGGCGGCGAACGCGCGGTCGAACTTGTCGAAGTGGCGTTCGTCCTTCACCAGGATGGCGCGGGCCAGGTAGTAGAACGCGTCCATGTCGGCGAATACCACGCCCTTCTGCAGGGCATGGTGCAGATCGAGCAGCTCGCGCACCGACACCGGCACCTTGGCCGCGCGCATTTCATTGAACAGGTTGAGCAGCATGGCCCGGCTCCTGTCAGCGGTTGCCGCGCCGGCTCATGAAGGCCAGGCGCTCGAGCAGCTGCACGTCCTGCTCGTTCTTGACCAGGGCCCCGGCCAGCGGCGGGATGGCCTTGGTCGGGTCGCGTTCGCGCAGCACCGCCTCGCCGATGTTGTCGGCCATCAGCAGCTTGAGCCAGTCGACCAGTTCGGAGGTGGAGGGCTTCTTCTTCAGGCCTGGCACCTTGCGCACGTCGAAGAACACGTCCAGTGCCTCGCTGACCAGCGACTGGCTGATGTTCGGGTAATGCACGTCGACGATCTGTTGCAGCGTCTGGCGGTCGGGGAAGGCGATGTAGTGGAAGAAGCAGCGACGCAGGAAGGCATCCGGCAGCTCCTTTTCGTTGTTGGAGGTGATGATGATGATCGGGCGCTGTTTCGCCTTGATGGTCTCGTCGATCTCGTAGACGTAGAACTCCATCTTGTCGAGTTCCTGCAACAGGTCGTTGGGGAACTCGATGTCGGCCTTGTCGATCTCGTCGATCAGCAGGATCACCCGCTCGTCGGCCTCGAAGGCCTCCCACAGCTTGCCCTTCTTCAGGTAGTTGCGCACGTCGTGGACCTTGTCCACGCCCAGCTGCGAGTCGCGCAGGCGGCTGACCGCGTCGTACTCGTACAGGCCCTGGTGGGCCTTGGTGGTGGACTTGATGTGCCAGGTGATCAGGCGGGCGCCGAAGGAGGCGGCCAACTGCTCGGCGAGCATGGTCTTGCCGGTGCCCGGTTCGCCCTTGACCAGCAGCGGGCGCTCCAGGGTGATGGCCGCGTTGACCGCCAGCTTCAGGTCGTCTGTGGCGACGTAGTCGCGGGTGCCTTCGAACTTCATGAACCGATCCTCTGCACGGGTGTCAGCGAGGGCCCTTTCGCGGGCAACATCTGTTTGTGATTTGTCAGCGACTATAACCCCGCACCCGCCGCGTGCAAACGCAGACCGGGTATTCAGTCCCTGAATGGTCCGTCACCCTTGGCCTTGGAACGGGCTTTACGCTGTTCCAAGGCAGGCTTACCCTTTTAGGTCCACCCGCCAGTCCATGCATTAAAGGACCCTTGCCATGAGCCGTATCTACGCCGACAACGCACATTCCATCGGCAACACGCCGCTGGTGCAGATCAACCGCATCGCCCCGCGCGGGGTGACCATCCTGGCCAAGATCGAAGGGCGCAACCCGGGTTATTCGGTGAAGTGCCGGATCGGCGCGAACATGGTCTGGGACGCCGAGAGCAGCGGCAAGCTCAAGCCAGGCATGACCATCGTCGAGCCGACCTCGGGCAACACCGGCATCGGCCTGGCCTTCGTCGCCGCCGCCCGTGGCTACAAGCTGATCCTGACCATGCCAGCGTCGATGAGCCTGGAGCGGCGCAAGGTGCTCAAGGCCCTTGGCGCGGAGCTGGTGCTCACCGACCCGGCCAAGGGCATGAAAGGCGCCATCGAGAAGGCCAACGAGATCGTCGCCTCCGATCCCGCGCAGTATTTCCTGCCGGGGCAGTTCGACAACCCGGCCAACCCGGCGATCCACGAGAAGACCACCGGTCCGGAAATCTGGAACGATACCGATGGCGCGGTCGACGTGCTGGTGGCGGGCGTCGGCACCGGTGGCACCATCACCGGCGTGTCGCGCTACATCAAGCACACCCAGGGCAAGTCGATCCTGTCCGTGGCGGTGGAGCCGGTGAGCTCGCCGCTGATCAGCCAGACCCTGGCCGGCGAGGAGCTCAAGCCCAGCCCGCACAAGATCCAGGGCATCGGTGCCGGCTTCGTGCCGAAGAACCTCGACCTGTCGATCGTCGACCAGGTCGAGACGGTGACCGATGACGAGTCCAAGGCCATGGCCATTCGTCTGATGCAGGAGGAGGGCATCCTCTGTGGCATCTCCTGCGGCGCGGCGATGGCGGCGGCGGTGCGCCTGGCCGAGAAACCGGAGATGCAGGGCAAGACCATCGTGGTGATCCTGCCGGATTCGGGGGAGCGCTATCTGTCGAGCATGCTGTTCAGCGATCTGTTCAGCGAGCAGGAGAATCAGCAGTAAGCTGCAAGCTGCAAGCTGCAGGTCGAGGGCATGGCCGTATTGACGCGGATCAGCTTGGGGCTTGTCGCTTGCAGCTTCCGGCTTGCAGCTGCTCCTGATGGGTTTATCATGTCCGGCTATCCGGGGATGGCCTGATTTCCCCTCCAAGGAGTGTTGCATGACCTTTTCCTTCCTCGCCAAGGCGGGCGTCCTGCTGGTGTTCATCTCCAGCGTGCTGTTCGTGCACCTGCGCGGCAAGGCGCGCCTGCCGGTGCTGCGCCAGTTCGTCAACCATTCGGCGCTGTTCGCCCCTTACAACGCCCTGATGTACCTGTTCTCCGGCGTGCCCTCCAAACCGTACCTGGATCGCCAGCGCTTCCCCGAGCTGGACGTGCTCAAGGACAACTGGCAAGTGATCCGCGAAGAGGCCATGCGCCTGTTCGACGAGGGTTACATCCGCGCGGCGGAAAAAGACAACGATGCCGGCTTCGGTTCGTTCTTCAAGAAGGGCTGGAAGCGTTTCTACCTGAAGTGGTACGACAAGCCGCTGCCGTCGGCCGAAATGCTCTGCCCCAAGACCGTCGAGCTGGTCAGCAGCATTCCCAACGTCAAGGGCGCGATGTTCGCCTTGCTGCCCGGCGGCAGCCACCTGAACCCGCACCGCGACCCGTTCGCCGGCTCCCTGCGCTATCACCTGGGCCTGACCACGCCGAACTCGGACAACTGCCGCATCTACGTCGACGGCCAGCCCTACGCCTGGCGTGACGGTGAGGACGTGATGTTCGACGAGACCTACGTGCACTGGGTCAAGAACGAAACCGACGTCACCCGCGTAATCCTGTTCTGCGACGTCGAGCGCCCGCTCAACAGCCCGCTGATGACCCGTATCAACCGCAAGGTCAGTGCCTTCCTCGGCCGCGCCACCGCGCCGCAGAACACCGACGATGAGCGGGTCGGCGGCATCAACCAGGCCTATGCCTGGAGCAAGCGTTTCAGCAATGTCATCAGCACCCGGGTCAAGCAGTTCAAGCGCGCCAACCCCAAGGCCTACCGCGTGCTGCGGCCGGTGCTGGCGGTAGTGGTGGCCTACGCGCTGTATCGCTGGTTGTTCTGAGGCGCCTGGTCCCCATGCGCGGCAGGATGCCGCGCCATCAGCAAGGCCTGGCGCTGATCCTGGTCCTGTGGCTGTTGGCCGTGTTGGGCCTGGCGATGGCGGGCGTGGTATCCACGGTGCGCCAGGAGAACCGGCAAAGCCATGAGCTGCTGCAGCGCAGCAAGGCGTTGAGCGCCGCGCAAGGCGGCGTCGCCCTGGCCATTCATGGCGTGCTCAAGGATCCACTGGCGGCATCCTTCGATGGCCGGGTCGTCCAGGCCACGCTCGATGGAGTGGGGCTCTCGCTTTCGGTGCGCAGCGAACATGGCAAGCTCGACTTGAACTTCGCGCGTCTGGAGCATGTCGAGCGACTGTTTCGCCAGATGGGCGCCAGCCCGGCGAGCGCGCGGTCCTGGATCGAGCAGATGCAAAAGCAGCGGGACGCCGGCAAGCCTTTGCGCCATCTACCCGACCTGCTGAGCACCACCACGGTCGATCCGGAGCTTTACCGGCGCATGCTGCCCTACGTGACCTTGTGGGGGGGCGATGGCGTGCCCCAGGCCGCCTATGCCGACCCGGCGCTGATCGAAGCGCTGCGCTTGCCATCGACACAGGTCCTGGCCAACAACCCTGGTTCGGTGTTGAGCATCGAGGTCGTTGCCGTCACGCCGGACGGTGTCACGGCGACGCTGCGGACCACCGTGCAATTGACCCCGGAAGACTCCGAAGCCAGCGTGTTCCGTACACTGTGGTGGCAGGAAAGCTGAGGCCGGTGGTAGGCGAATGAAAGGCTAATTGTTATCATTCGTAACTTTGCGTTTCCATGTACCAGGAAACGAATGGATTGCAGAGTGATATGGACATCGTTTCTTCGGTTATTCAACACCTCGTGAGTGGCGGCGCCCTGGGTAGCGAAGGCCATGAACGTGTGGCCATGTTGCGTCGCGATCATGCCGATGCCGAACTCCCCGACCTTCTGTTGCGCGCGGGCTCGATCTCGGAGGCCCAGCTCGCGGGCGCCTGGGTGGATGTCCTGGGCTGGCCTCGCTTCGACGCCAGGGTACCCCCCGGCACCGACCTGCCGCTCATGCCGCTGCGCTTTCTCAGGCACCATGGCATCGTGCCGTGGCGGGTGGACGCACAAGGGCAGTTCGAGGTGCTGACCTGCCGCCCCGCCGATACCTATCCCATCAACGCTTTCGAATATGCCACCGGTTTCAAGGTGCGTGGGCTGATCGCGACGCAGGCCGAGGTCGAGCAGCAACTCGAGCTACGCTACGGGCAGGGTCGAGCGGCGCTGGGGTCGCTGCTCGATCAGGTCGACAGCGAAGGCGATACGCAGGATGTCGATCAGCTCAAGGACCTGGCCGCGGAGGCGCCGGTCATTCGCCTGGTCAACCTGATCCTGCAGCAGGCCATGGAGTCGCGCGCATCGGATGTTCATGTCGAACCGTTCGAAAACCGCCTCAACGTGCGCTATCGCATCGATGGCGTGCTGCGTGAGACCGAGTCCCCGCCGGTGCGTTCGGCGTCGGCGGTGATCTCCCGCATCAAGATCATGGCCAAGCTCGATATCGCCGAGCGCCGCTTGCCCCAGGACGGTCGAATCATGGTGCGCCTGCTGGGGCGCCAGCTCGACCTGCGGGTCTCGACCTTGCCGACCCGCTTCGGCGAATCGGTGGTGTTGCGCCTGCTCGATCGTGAAAACGTGGCGCTGGAGTTCGCCGACCTCGGTTTCAGCGGGCAGCGGCTGGAGCAACTGCTGGCGGTCCTGAACCGACCGCATGGCATCGTCCTGGTCACCGGGCCCACCGGTTCGGGAAAGACCACGACCCTGTATACCGCCCTGGCACGGCTCAATACCGCCGAGCGCAAGATCATCACCGTGGAGGACCCGGTCGAGTATCAACTCGATGGCGTCAACCAGTTGCAGGTAAAGCCTTCGATCGGCCTGGACTTCGCCAACGCCCTGCGCTCGATCGTGCGCCAGGATCCGGATGTGATCATGATCGGTGAAATCCGCGACCTGGAGACCTGCCGTATCGCCATCCAGTCAGCACTGACCGGACACCTGGTACTGTCCACGCTGCATACCAACAGTGCCTGTGCCAGCATCACCCGCCTGCTGGACATGGGGGCGGAAAGCTACCTGCTGGCCTCCACTGTCAATGCCGTGCTGGCCCAGCGTCTGGTGCGGCGGGTGGACCACGCGCAGTGCGAAGTCTTCGAAGCGCCCGAGGCGCTGATCCGCGAGCACCGCCTGGACCGCTTCACCGAACAGCGTCCGATCCGCCTGTACCGCCCCCGGCCAGACGCGGTCGAAGGCGGCTACCGAGGACGGGTGGTGATCAGCGAGCTGTTGCTGATGTCCGAGCGCATCCGCGCGTTGCTGATGGCGCGCGCCGACAGTGCGGCGCTGGAGCGGGTGGCACGGGAGGAGGGGCTGCGCACCCTGCACGAAGAAGGGCTGCGTCTGGCGGTGGCCGGGGTCACCAGCCTCGACGAGGTCCTGCGGGTGGCCCATGACGATGCTGGCGGTGAGTGATGGCCGAGTTTCGCTACGAAGCCATCGATCGCACGGGCGCACGCAGGCGGGGGCAGGTACAGGGCGACAGCCGCGAGCAGGCGATCAAGCATCTGCAGGGCGAAGGCTTGCTGATCGTCGAGCTACGCCCCGCGTCCCGCATGACCTTGCGGCGCAGCGGTGTGGACGCGCGGCAGATCGCCCATTTCACCGAGCAGTTGGCCACGTTGCTGGAGGCCGGGCAGCCGTTGGAAAGTGCCCTGGCCCTGCAGGCGCGCCAGACGGCCGAGCCTGCCGTGCAAGCCTTGTTCGAGCGATTGCTGGCCCAGGTCAAGGGCGGCGCCTCGCTGTCGGCGGCGATGGCGCGCGAGACCACGGTCTTCTCGGCCTTCTACCTGAGCATGGTCCGGGCAGGCGAAGCCAGCGGCACCCTGGCCGAGGCCATGGAGCAGTTGGCGGCCTACCTGGAGCGGGCGCGCAATCAGCGGACGGAGTTGATCAGCGCCTTGATCTATCCGGCGTTCCTGGTGATTGGCGTGCTCGGTTCGCTGGTGTTGTTGCTGACTTATGTCGTGCCGCAGTTCGTGCCGGTGTTCGCCGATCTGAACATTGCCTTGCCTGTGCTGACCCAGGCGATCCTCTGGCTGGGCGAGAGCCTTTCCCGTTGGGGGGCGTATCTGGCCGTGGCGCTGCTGTGCATCGGCTGGGGCATCGGCATGGCGTTGCGGGCCCCTGGGCGGCGCCTGGCGCTCGATGCCTGGGTGCTGAAGGTGCGTGGCCTGGGCGCCTTCGTCCAGGCCACGGAGACCGCGCGGCTGGCGCTGACCCTCGGCACCTTGCTCGACAAGCGTGTGTCGCTGCTGACCAGCATGGAGATCGCCAGCCAGGTCGCCAGCAATCGTGCCATGCGCGCCGCCATGCGGCAGGCCGCGCAGGATGCCCGCCAGGGCGAGGCGCTGGCCAGCGCGCTGGCGCGCACCGGCGTGTTCGCCGAGTTGACCATCCAGATGATCCGCGTGGGGGAGCAGTCCGGGCGCCTGAGCGACCTGCTGCTAAGGCTGGCGCGCATCTACGACAAGAGTACCCAGACCAGCATCAAGCGTTTCATGGCGGCGCTGGTGCCGACCCTGACGTTGGTCATGACCGTGCTGGTGGCTGTGATCATGTTGGCGATATTGATGCCACTGAGCAGCCTGACCAGCAGTATCTAGAGCGAAGAGAGGAAGCATGTTGAGCAGTCGTCGTAACCGGGGCTTTACCCTGCTGGAAATGCTCGCGGTGATCGTCCTGTTGGGGATCGTCGCGACCATCGTGGTACGCCAGGTCGGCGGCAACGTGGACAAGGGCAAGGTCGGTGCGGGCAAGGCACAGCTGGCCAGCCTGGGCATGAAGATCGAGAACTATGCCATGGACGTCGGCAGCCCGCCGCAGCGACTCGAGGATCTGCTCAGCAAGCCGGTCGACACGCCGGCCTGGCAGGGGCCTTACGCCAAGCAGAGCGATCTGCGCGATCCCTTCGGGCATGGGTTCGGCTACCAGAGTCCAGGTGAGCATGGCAGCTTCGACCTGGTGTTTTTCGGGCGCGATGGCAAGCCCGGCGGTGAAGGTGCCGATGCCGACCTCGGTAGTTGGCAGTAAGTGTTGCAGCAGCGTGGCTTCACCTTGTTCGAGCTATTGGCCGTGCTAGCCCTGGCGGCGATCGCCAGCGCGCTGCTGGCCGGCCCGCTGTCGCGCGGCCTGGCCAGCGCGCGCGAGCGCGAGGCCAGTGGCGAGTTGCTGCAGACCTTGCGTCAGGCGCGTGCGCAGGCACAGGCAAGGCAGCAGCCGGTGACGCTGCGTTTCGATCAGCGCGCGCGTTGCTACCAGGCGGACGGCGAGCGTCGTCGATGCCTGCCCGCCAACCTGCACTGGACGCTGCACACCGCGTCGCTGACGGTCGAGCAGGCGCCGATGATCCGTTTTCACCCGGATGGCAGCTCGACCGGTGGCCATATCTTGCTGGACTCGGCCGCCGGTCGACGGCGCATCGACATCGCCTGGCTGACCGGCCTGGCCAGCCTGGAGCCGGCGGCACCATGATCGTGTCCCCCCGTCAGCGCGGCTTTACCCTGCTGGAACTGCTTGGCGCCACGGCCTTGCTGGCGATCGGCAGTGCCGTGCTGGTCTCGGGGCTGGGCGATGCGATGCGTGGCTACGTCCGCGATGAAGTGAAAACGCGCATGGCGTTGACGGCCCGCTCCCTGCTGGACGAGAGCGCAGAGGTTGCCGTGCAGGTTGGGGACATGCGGGGAGTAAGCGACGGTATCGAATGGCACCTGGTATCCACCGTGCAGGAAAGCCTGCCGGGCCACGTCCTTTATCATCAGCGTTTGACCCTGCGCCTTGGCGATCGCGAAGAGCGCTTCTCGACCTTGCGCTTGCAGTCGCCGGGGCAGGCGGCCCAGCCATGAGACGTATGCAAGGCTTCACCCTGCTCGAAACCCTCGCCGCGATCAGCCTGCTGGGGTTGCTGATGCTGTTGGTGGCCGGCAGTTTCACCAGCAGCGGCAGGACATTGCAGCGCACCTCGGAGCAGGCGGCGCGTCTGGAGCAGCTGCGTGCCGCCCAGGGTTTCCTGCGGCGGGCGCTGCAGGAAATGCAGGCGTTTCGCCATTTCCATGGAGAGCCACGGCAGATGCAATTCCTCGCCCCGGTCCCGATTGGCATTGGCGGCCAGCTCAAGCGTCACCGATTGACCGTCGAGCAACAGGCAGTCGGTACCTGGGCCATGCGTGTGACGCTGCTCGATCGGGATGGCCGGCAACCCTGGGGTGACCCGCAGTTGCTGTTCGATCGGCTGCGCGAGGTGCGCTTCGCCTATCGCGGGCTGGACGAGATGCGCCGTGACACCGGCTGGCTGGAGCGCTGGCCGTGGCCAGAGCGTCTGCCCGCCCAGGTGCGCATCCAGGCCGATGCCGAGGGATCGGTGCGCTGGCCGACACTGAGCGTCAGCGTGCGAACCTCCGAACTGACAGGAATCGACCCATGAACATGTCACGGATAGCTGCCGTGGGCCTGAGTGGCGCGGCCGCGCGGTGGCGTCGCGCCGCGACGAACTTCATGCGCTGGTGGCGGGGCGAGTTGCTTGCCTGCCTGCCCGCGAACTGGCGCCATGCCTGGCTGGCGCGTGGGCGCGTCAACACCCTGTGCTGGCCGCTGGCCGACGGCGCGCCGTTGCCGAGCGGGCAGCCTGTGACCTTGCTGCTGGCTCCGCAGCTGGCGCTGGTCTGTGCGCTGCAATTGCCGCGTCAGCCGCGCCGGGTGCTGCGCAAGGTCATGGCCTACGAGCTGGATAAACTGACGCCCTACACGGCGCAGCAGGCTTGTTTCGACATCGTCGTCGGCGATGATGCGCAGCACCTGGTGCTGGTCGAGCGCTTGCGCCTGGAGGCCATCTTGCAGCGACTCGAGGCCGAAGGTGTGCAGGTGCTCAGGGTCGATGTGCAGGACGAGGCAGGTGCCGCGCGTGGCCTGGACCTGGTGCCGGACGGGTGTCACGCGCGAGCCGCCAGGCGCCAGCGGGCCTGGCGTGGTGGATTGCTGGCGGTGATCGCGATATTGCTGATCGCCTGCCAGCAGGCCTGGATCGATCACCGCGAACGGGCGCTGGAGCTGCGCCGGGAGCAGCTGGCCGAGTTGCGCACGCGGGCGTTGCAGGTCGATGGCATGCGCAAGCAGCTGCAGAGTCGCCAGGCGCTGGAGCGGGCCTTGCAGCTTCAGGCCGCGCAGCGTCTTTCCAGTGCCGCGATGCTCGACCTGCTGTCGCGCTGCTTGCCGCAGGACAGCTGGCTCGAACACCTGCAGCTGGCGGAAGACGGCAGCCTCTCGCTCAGCGGCGGCAGCCCACGGGCAAGCGCTCTGCCCGCCGTGCTCGGTGAGTGCGCGGGCCTGGGCAAGGTGACCTTCAAGGGCGGAATCCAGGCGGATGCCGAAACCGGCCTGGAGCATTTCACGCTCCAGGCACGACGCCCGGAGGGAGAGGACCGATGAGGATGCGTTTGAGTGGCAACGCCCGACGCGGCCTGGCGCTGGCCTTGCTGCTGCTGGCGCTGGCGAGCCTGTATGGATTGTTGTTGCAGCCATGGCTGCTGGCACCGTTGCAGCAGCAGAGCGAGGAAGAAACGGTGCTACTGGCGTCCTATCAGCGCTATTGGGCACTGGAAACCCAGCGTGCGGCCATCGAGGCACGCCTGGCCGCCGCCGACAATCATCCGCTGCCGGCCGACAGCCTGCTGGCCGGCACCACGCCCGAGGTGGCACAAGCCCAGATGATGCAGTTGCTGGTCGACCGCATGAGTGTGCAGCCCGACACCGGCCTGCCCTGCGAGATGCTTAACCGGGCGCCGCGCACGCCATCGCTTCAGGGCCAGTTGACGCAGTTGGTGGTCGACGTGCAGATGCGTTGCGGCATCGAAGCCTTGGCGGCGACGCTGTACCGATTCGAAAACGAGCCGCCGTACCTGTTGGTCGACGCGCTGGATATTCGCCGACAGGACGCCGGCGGCAGCCAAGGTTCACTGGCGGTTCGCCTGCAGATCAGGAGCTATCAGGGGCGGGGCGAGGGGCAAGGGCATGAATGAGATCCGCCGCCTCGTTCGGCAGAACGCGCCGCTGCTGGCGCTGGCCGCTCTGGTGTTCACCTGTTGGATGGCACTGCTGGCCAGCAGCCCCGCGCCTGAGTGGCCGCAGTCGCCCTTGCCCGCTACCGCGGCCCCTGTGGTACCGACGCCGGCCGAGGTACGTCCGTTGGTCGACCTGCAGACCTACTCGGGCATCTGGGAGGTGCCACTGTTCACGCCTGGGCGGCAGGCCGACGCCGGCAACGCCAGTCAGGTCGCGGCGCTGCCGCTGCCAGCCGACCTGGTGCTCACCGGGGTGATGGTGGCGCCACCGCTGCGCGTGGCATTCCTGCGCCAAGGCACGGGCGAGGCCATCGCCCTGCGCGAAGGCCAGGCACTGCCCGGTGGCTGGACGGTAGCCCATATCGAAGAGCAGCGTGTCGAGCTGGTCAACGGCGGCAGCCACCAGGCACTCGAAATCAGCAGCCCCCGGCTGCCGCTCAACTGAAATCGTCGATCGTTCAATCCAAGGGTCTGAATTTCGTGGTCAATCGTTTTACGCTCAGCTGCCTTGCCGCGCTCATGCTGCAGGGCTGCGCTCACCCCGCCCACCCGCCTCGCCAGGCCGATGACCTGCTGCGCGAGGGGTTGGCCGGCACCGGCGACCAGCGCCCGGCCAGCGAACGTCAGCCTGTGGTGGATTCCGCCCCGCCTGTGGGTGAAACCGTGCCGGCGGCGCCTCGCCAGCAGATCCTGCGGGGCAGCCAGGCGCTGGTCGGCAACGCCGCCGCGCGCCCGCCGAGCAAGCGCGTGGCCGGGGAGGGCCAGGTCAGCTTCAACTTCGCCAACCAGCCCATCGCGGCGGTGATCAACACCGTGCTGGGCGACCTGCTGCAGGAGGACTTCAGCATTGCCCAGGGCGTGACCGGGGAAGTGTCGTTCTCCACCGCCAAACCGGTGGACAAGGGGCAGGCGCTGGCGATCCTCGAGACCTTGCTGGCCTGGACCAACAACGCCTTGGTCCGCCAGGATGGGCGTTACTGGGTGGTGCCGGCCAATCTCGCCGTGGCGGGGCAGATGACGCCCCAACGGCGAGTGCCGGCACCCGGCAGTGGTCTGAGCGCCCGGCTGTTCACCCTCGATTACATCTCGGCCACGGAAATGGGCAAGCTGCTCAAGCCGTTCGCCCGTGAGAACGCGTTCCTGCTGGTGGATCCGGCACGCAACGCGCTGGTCCTGGCCGGCACGCCGGATGAGCTGGCCAATTACCAGGACACCATCGACACGTTCGACCTCAACTGGCTCAAGGGCATGTCCATCGGCGTCTACGGCCTGCAGCGGGCCAATGTGGCCGAGCTGATGCCCGAGCTGAACCAGCTGTTCGGTCCGCGCAGCGCCACGCCGCTGGCCGGCATGGTGCGCTTCCTGCCCATCGAGCGGACCAATGCCATCGTCGCGATTTCCGCGCAGCCCGAGTACCTCAGCGAAGTCGGGCGCTGGATCGATACCATCGACCAGGGCGGCGGTTACGAGCCGCAGATGTATGTGTACGACGTGCGCAACATGAAAGCCAGCGACCTGGCGCGTTACCTGCGCCAGATCTACGCCAGCGAACCTCAGGGCAATGGCAATGCCGGGCAGGTGGCGCCCGGCCTGCGAACCGTGACCCTGTCGTCCAGGCGCGGCATGGGCAGCGGCAGTGGCAGTCTGCCGATGGCCGCTTCCCAGGGGGGCATGGCAGGCTTTGGCGAGCTGTCCGGCAGTAACGAAGAGCAGGATCCCTTCGCCGATCAGGACGAGCAGACGCCCGCCATGGCGCACGGCGCCTCGGGGCAGGCTGACGTCCAGGTGCGCATCACGGCCCAGCGCGCCAGCAATCAGCTGCTGGTGCGCTGTCGTCCGGCCCAGTGGCAGGAGATCCAGGCGGCGATTCGGCGGTTGGACAACCCGCCCCTGCAGGTGCAGATCGAAACGCGCATCCTCGAGGTCGGGCTCGAGGATGGCCTGAGCCTGGGCGTGCAGTGGTACCTGGGCCGCCTGGCCGGCAACGCGACCACCAAGGGCATCGAGAACGTGTCCGGCAGCCAGGGGGCCATGGGCGGTGGCGGGGCTGCCTTGAAGGCCACCGATTCGCTGTTCTATTCGTTCGTCAGCAACAACCTGCAGGTGGCCCTGCATGCCCTCGAAAGCAGCGGCAACACACGTGTGCTGTCGGCGCCGTCGCTGGTGGTGATGAACAACCAGAATGCGCAGATCCAGGTGGGCGACAACATCCCCATCAACCAGACCTCGATCAACCTCGACAATACCGCGGTCACCAGCAGCAGCGTGCAGTACGTGCAGACGGGGGTGATCCTCGATGTGGTGCCGCGCATCAACCCAGGGGGCCTGGTGTACATGGACATCCAGCAGCAGGTCAGCGATGCCAGCAAGCTGCGCGACAAGAATGGCAATCCGAGCATCTCGACCCGCGCGGTCTCCACCCAGGTGGCGGTGCAGAGTGGCCAGACCGTGCTGTTGGGCGGGTTGATCAAGCACAACGAAGCCAACAACGAAAGCCGAGTGCCTTGGCTGGGACGGGTGCCGGGGCTGGGCTGGCTGTTCAGTGATCGCCAGCGCAGCCAGGCGCGCACCGAGCTGATCGTGCTGATCACGCCGCGGGTGGTCAACGACAGTGGCGCGGCACGCCAGGTGACGGATGAATATCGGCAGAAGCTGCAACTGATCCAGCCCGGCCAGGGCTGATCGCTGGCGGGGCGCCCCGGCATCGCTTGTAACAACCGATGTCGGGCGCTATAGTCCGAACCGTTCACTTCAAGAAGACCTGTTCATGCCAGCCATCCCTTCCACCACTGCTGACGTTCTCGCGCCTGTCGCGGGCGTTGTCGTGCGTGGCAGCCAGCAGCCGGCCATGATCAGTCACTATCCACCACCTGTCAGTGGCGTGGTAGGCGGCGTAGCTCCGCCCCCTCGCGCAGTCGTGGTGCTGGGCTGATCGGCCGCTGGCCGCAGCCTCAGCGCACGCGCAACGCACTGAACACGGTCGACTACCGCTGATTACGCGATAGCTGCGCCCGTACGGCTTTCCTTGCCTTTACAGGTGGCAATACATGTCTGTCCTTTCCAAAGCATCCGTGGCCTCGGCGGCCACCACCAGCCTGTTCGTCCTGCTGTGGAGCAGCGGGGCGATCGTCTCCAAACTCGGCCTGGCCCAGGCCAGCCCCTTCGCCTTCCTCCTGCTGCGTTCGGCGCTGGCCCTGGCCGGGCTGCTGCTGATCGGCCCGCTGCTGGGGTTGCGCTGGCCGCGCAGCCGCAGCGGCATCCTGCGTGCCCTGGGCACTGGTTGCGTGCTGCTGGGCGCCTACCAGATCTTCTACCTGCTGGCGTTGAACACCCACGTCACGCCCGGCGTCATGGCAACGGTCATGGGCGTGCAACCGATCCTCACCGTGGCGCTGATGGAGCGCCAGCGCTCCTGGAGTCGGTTGTTCGGCCTGGGCCTGGGGCTGGGCGGGCTGGTGATGGTGGTCTACCAGGGCATCAACCTGGGCGGGGTGTCGCTTGCCGGGATGCTGTTCGCCCTGCTGGCGCTGGCCAGCATGACCTGTGGCTCGATCCTGCAGAAGCGCATCAGCGACAACCCCATGGGCACGCTGCCGCTGCAGTACCTGGCCGGCTTCGTCCTGTGCGCGGTGTTCGCCCCGTTGCAGCCGTTGCATGTGCAATGGAACGCCAGCTTCGTCGGCGCGCTGCTGTGGATGGGGTTGGTGGTTTCGCTGCTGGCCACGCTGCTGCTGTACCGACTGATCGCCCGGGGCAACCTGGTCAACGTGACCAGCCTGTTCTACCTGGTGCCGGCGGTGACCGCAGTGATGGATTTCATCATTTTCGGCAATCGCCTGGCGCCGCTCAGCCTGCTGGGCATGGGGTTGATCGTGGTCGGGTTGCTGTTCGTGTTCCGCAAGCCGGCGGGCCGCCTGGCCACGGCGAGAGAGTGATGCTGCGGGTGTCATAGGACGCCAGCGAAACACGCCTTGAACCCTCCGTTGGAGGGTTCAAGGCGGATGGGCCTTGCTCGATAAATAGCTCCATCGTTCCGCGCTTTGCCGCTACCTCGCAATCATCGAACGGAACGCGCAAGAATTCGGCACTCTGCACGCAGTACCGACCATTGCGTAATTGCTGCCAAGGTACATAAGATTGGCTAATAAATAACAAACTGGAGGTGTATTTAAGTTTCGAGGCGAATCTTTGACATGGGGGCGGTATTCCGGCATGAGATTTTCCTGTCAAGTCTACCTCAAGCTTTACAGTCTCGGACCTGAGGGGGGCTCGTGCAGAGTTGCTGCTCATCGAAACCAACGCCGCAACATCTGGTGCAATGGGAATGACAGACACAAGCGCATCAAAATCAACGCCTACTCCATCAATGGCCGCGGATCCTTAGGTTTCGTGCAAGTGAGAGCCAATCGCGACGACGTAACTCCCGTAGGAGGGTTTTATTTCCAAAATGACTAGAGTGCCTTTCTGGAAGCGCTGGAATTCCGAACTTAAGAAGCCTGCAAGCTTCTTTTTTGATATCGGCTCATTTTCCTCTATGTCGTAAGCGAAGCTCAGCAATCGACGAAATAGGGGTTCGTCACATTGTCCCGTGCTGGCAGTAAACAGGCGGGCCTCATTGATGATGTTTCCTTCTTTGAAATCGCTGACTCGGAGTTTTTTCAGTCCTTCGAGTGTCAGTGTGCGTGTCCCTGTTGTGCCAAGTATTTCAAGTCTTAATTCGCTGTCATTCACTGCTATGCAAGTGAGTTGCTGGTCATGGAATTGGCTGGATAGCATCGGCTTCTCTTTTCAATGGGAGTGGGCTGTGCGCCGCTGGCAAACCATGGTTCTTATGTTTGGGTGAACTATGGTTAATGGCGCACATTTAACTCTGCCATACCTGTTGTAGGCAGTAAGCCCCCATTCCTCGTCTGACAGGATGCATCGTATCAGCGAGGGGTCATGTATCTTGAACTGGCATTGGACGCCAGTATAGTGTCGTCATGCGAGCTGCAAGAATTTCCGGACCGTCTAGAAAAGACTTGGCAACTAGGTTATAGCTTTTTTGAGTATCGCCTTCAATGCTCATGGCGTTTATGATTCCGTCAAAGTTTTCGTTTCGACCACGCATCTTGAACTCCGTGACGCCTCGCAAAAGCAATTGCACTGAAAAATTTTCAAGTGTTTGTCGTTGAAAGGTGATTCGCATGTTTTGGTCAGCTTGGGGGCCATCCGGCGGATACACAATGCACGCCTCTTCGTCGATGTGAGTTTCTCCCCAGCATTCATAAGTGATGACAATACTGTCAGCAAACCCGCCGAAGTGCTTCATCAAAGCGTCAATATCATCACTTGCGAGTAGCGGGAGCCAATTCTCTTGGGTCATTTGATCGGGCAGAAGGGGCATGGCGGACCTCGTCGTATTGAACCATCAGTTTTTTTATCCCAATTGTGCACATGATCTCCCAAAGGACGACCCTCGGTGTCAACATGGTTGCCGTGACTAAAATCGTAATCGACTTCAGCTTTTCCGTCAGCACCATATCGTCTGCCATCGCTATAGGATCCGTCGGCACGTTTGCCAGGCCAGTAGTCGCTATTCGGTTCTCCCTTGAAGGGGCGAGACTCTTTCTCGCTTTCTTTTCCACCTTGGCTTTCCGGCGCTTTCTCATTATGAACGCTACCGTTCTGCCACTGCGCTGAATGACCGATATCTGCGCCGGGAAATGCCAACGGTCCAATGCTGACATCACCCTGGGACTGCTGGCTAAAGCCGTTCATCGCCGAGCTGATCGTCAGGGCCGTCGACAATGCGGCTAGCGCATACACGGCCATC
>NZ_JAOCDM010000088.1 GCF_029840925.1 Pseudomonas sp. GD03858 | reverse complement strand
CAACATCACGCTGACCTCATTGAACTGCATTGCAACGCTGGCGTCATCAGCAAGAAGGATGCCCACGCCCTGCCGACCTTGGTCCAGACCACGTGCAGGTGTTTCCGAAGGCGCGGCACGGTATACTGCCGCGCCTTTTTGCGCCGGCCCGACCAGCCGGTGCCTTGCCAGGCGTTCCTGACATACAGGTGTGCACTGTCGGAATGCCTTTTCGAATGTTCCCGTCTTTAAGAGGAGCGCGCTGCATGACCGTGATCAAGCAAGACGACCTGATTCAGAGCGTCGCCGACGCCCTGCAATTCATCTCGTACTACCACCCCGTCGACTTCATCCAGGCGATGCACGAGGCCTACCTGCGTGAAGAGTCGCCTGCCGCGCGTGACTCGATCGCCCAGATCCTGATCAACTCGCGCATGTGCGCCACCGGCCACCGCCCGATCTGCCAGGACACCGGTATCGTCACCGTGTTCATCCGCGTCGGCATGGACGTGCGCTGGGACGGCGCGACCATGAGCGTCGACGACATGATCAACGAAGGTGTGCGCCGCGCCTACAACCTGCCCGAGAACGTCCTGCGCGCCTCGATCCTGGCCGACCCGGCCGGTGCCCGCAAGAACACCAAGGACAACACCCCGGCCGTCATCCACTACTCGATCGTGCCCGGCGACAAGGTCGAGGTCGATGTCGCGGCCAAGGGCGGCGGCTCGGAGAACAAGTCGAAGATGGCCATGCTCAACCCGTCCGACTCGATCGTCGACTGGGTGCTCAAGACCGTCCCGACCATGGGTGCCGGCTGGTGCCCGCCTGGCATGCTCGGCATCGGCATCGGCGGCACCGCCGAGAAGGCCGCGGTCATGGCCAAGGAAGTGCTGATGGAGTC
This sequence comes from Pseudomonas sp. GD03858, assembly GCF_029840925.1. GTDB lineage: Bacteria > Pseudomonadota > Gammaproteobacteria > Pseudomonadales > Pseudomonadaceae > Aquipseudomonas. The sequence goes on along the minus strand of NZ_JAOCDM010000088.1, from coordinate 23,441 downwards.
CATCGACATTCATGAGCTCAAAGCCCGTGGCCCGCAGAACCGCCTCGAGGAGATCCGCCTGGAGCTGTTCGACAAGGTCAACCAGCTGGGCATCGGCGCCCAGGGCCTGGGCGGCCTGACCACCGTGCTCGACGTCAAGATCATGGACTACCCGACCCACGCCGCCTCGCTGCCGGTGTGCATGATCCCCAACTGCGCCGCCACCCGCCACGCCCACTTCGTGCTCGACGGCAACGGCCCGGCCGAGCTGGAAGCGCCGTCGCTGGACGCCTACCCGGAAATCGTCTGGGAAGCCGGCCCGAGCGCCCGTCGCGTCAACCTCGACGACATCACCCCGGAAGAAGTCGCCAGCTGGAAGCCGGGCGAGACCATCCTGCTCAACGGCAAGATGCTCACCGGCCGCGACGCCGCGCACAAGCGCATGGTCGAGATGCTCAACCGTGGCGAAGAACTGCCGGTGGACCTCAAGGGCCGCTTCATCTACTACGTCGGCCCGGTCGACCCGGTCGGTGACGAAGTGGTGGGCCCGGCCGGTCCGACCACCGCCACGCGCATGGACAAGTTCACCCGCCAGATCCTCGAGCAGACTGGCCTGCTGGGCATGATCGGCAAGTCCGAGCGCGGCCCGACCGCCATCGAGGCGATCAAGGACAACAAGGCCGTGTACCTGATGGCCGTCGGCGGCGCCGCCTACCTGGTGGCCCAGGCCATCCGCAAGTCGAAGGTCCTGGCCTTCGCCGAGCTGGGCATGGAGGCGATCTACGAGTTCGAAGTGAAGGACATGCCGGTCACCGTCGCGGTGGACAGCAAGGGTGAGTCGGTGCACATCACCGGTCCCGCGCTGTGGCAGGGCAAGATTGCCGAAAGCCTGGCGGTGGAAGTGAAGTAAGCTTCACCGCAATGAAAGAACCGCTCCCCTCGGAGCGGTTTTTTTTGCCCGGACCTTTCCGGCGGCCAAGATTTATTTACCGCAGTCCTACATTCGCCTCCCACTTAAATGAGCCCCTTATCCCACACAGGACTGGCTCATGAACCACACACAACAAGCCAACCAATGGCTTCGCCGCTTCCGCCTCGACATCACCTCGAACAGCAATCGCCTCTATGCCAACGGCCGCCAGCAGGTCGAGGTCACCATCACCATCGAGCCACGGGAAGGCCAGGAAATTACCGAGCAGCAGCTGTCGACCCTGCAACTCGTCCTGATCGATGACGATGGCCATGTTCGCGACCTGGAGGGCGACTTGCAGGCCCGACACCTGCGTGATTCGCGCTTCGACTACCATGCCTCCGGCGCGACCGTGCCAGCTGCGCTCACCCAGCCATCAGCCGGAGCCATGCGCCGCCGCTTCTACGTAAGCTCGACGCTGCCCGGTGGCTCCTTGAGCACGATCCACGCAGGGATCTGGCGCGACGAGCACACCAGTTTCGAGACCAATGCCGCGCCTTTTCGCTCATCCGTGGTCATCGAATCCGTGGCGCCACCCAGCCCGCACGAGTCCCGCTTTCAGCTCTCCGTCCAGGACAAGGTCAGCTACAAACTCGACAACGGCAGTTACTGGAACGACGAGATCGAGGAAGAAGTGGCCTACTTCGGCTTTCGCGACCCGAACAACCGGATAGTCGCCAGCCACGCCCAGGCGACACCCTCAGCCGAGCCGTTTTATGTGCGCAACAACTGGGACCATGCGCTGATCTCGTTTCAGCTCACCAACGACTACAGCCAGCACTGCCGCGTGGCAGCCTACGCCGTGGATCAGCCCTTCAGCCTGCAACTGCCCGACTCCAGTCAGACCCTCACCGAGCGCCCACACCACATGACGCTCTACCGTCATTTTTCGCGTTTCTATCGACGCTGGTTCAACGACCTCAACGAATCGACCAGCCTCTGGACCGTGCTGGACCGCCACGGCAACGCGTACACCGTCGAGTTTCTCGCCGGCACAGGGGGCAACGCCTTGAGCTTCCGCCTGAGCGATCGTCACTCCTGAGCCGCGCCGATCAATCTCAGCCACGGGAAATCACCGCATGTCGACCTTGCATACCCAGGCCAGCAACTTCCTGGACTTCATGAAAACCGGCGTGGACAACCGCACCGGCCAGTTCACCCTGGCCCTCGCCCTGCCACTGCCCCCCGCGAACCAGCTCTGCGGGCCATCGCTTCCCGTCACCCTCAGCTTCGCCAGCCTGGCTTCGAACGTGGACAAGGGCTATGGCCTGGGCTGGAGCCTGAACCTGTCCGAGCTGTACCTTGACCAGGACAGCACCCGCCTGAGCCTTGCCTCAGGCGAACAGTTCGCCATCGACCTGGACCGCTCAAGCTTCCTTATCGACAGCCGCCTGAGTTTTCTCGACCAGAAACTCGACAGCTTGCGTTTGCGCCAGCAGGCCGATGGCAGCCTGCGCGTGGAGCACGCATCCGCAAGCGGCGAAATCCTCCGGCAGCAGGCCTCCAGCCCCTGGTTCCTGCTCGAAGAGTTGCGCTCGCCGGAAGGCCGCAGTCTCTATGTGGACTGGCTGCCGTTCGGCGATGGCGGCTATCGGCTCGAACAGATCCGCGATGAACTGCGCACCCTGCTCAGCCTGGAGCGAAGCGAAGACGAAGTGCGCATCACCCTCAACCCCTCCACGCCACAAGCCGCCATGCTGCGCCTGGTGTTGAGCGACAATCGGCTGACCCAGATCCATGTCCCGGGCATCGCGACCCCATTCGAGATCGACTACACCCTGGCCGGTGCACTGCTGTTGCCCACCGCCCTGCGCAGCCCGATGGGCGCCAAGGATATCGTTCACTGGGCAACCGGCAGCGCAGGTCACCGCCTGCCAACTGGCGCGCCGTTCCCCTACCTGCCCAGGGTCCTGTCCTGGACCCATGCCAGCGGCACGCCGGCCAGCGAATTGAACCGCATCTATGAATGGGTAGGAGACAGCAATTTCCTCGGTTTCGGCAGCGATCAGGCGTTCGCCTGGGACAGCGGCCGGGACAACCTGTACCAAGTCGACAGCGACTACCAGTACCATCTGGTCGAGACCCTGAGCGATGCCAATGGCCAGACGCTTGAGACCCTCACCCGGACCTGGAATCGCTTCCATCTCCTGACAGTGGAAACCTCGCGGCGCGGCGCCTGCGAAACCCGCACCCACACCACCTACGGCATCGACCCGCAACTGAACTGGGAACAGCAACCCCCAGCCTGCCAGCTGCCGCACGAGGTTTCGCTCAGCTACATCGACCACGCCCGCGATGGCGCGACACGCACGCAGACCACCCGCTACCGCTACGACACCCACGGCAACCTCGTACAGGTGATCCACCCCAATGGCCTCCAGGAGCTCAGCGAGTTCTATCCGGCGCAGGGCGCCGAAGGCTGCCCGCCAGACCCAATGGGCAGGGTTCGCCACCTGAAGAGCACGACCGTGGTCCCAGCCCCTGCCAAGGGCGAAACCCCGACGCTCGGCACCCGCTACACCTACCTGGCCCTGCCGTCGCTGATCGCCGGGGAACCCGCGCGACCTGTGATGGCCAGCGAAGAAACGTTCAACACAGGTGACGATTGCACGCTGAAACGGACCGAGCAGCATTACAGCTCCGTTCCCGGCGCGACCCATGGCCGGATCGTCCAGCGCAGCACCACGCTCGATGGCAAGGTGACCATCACAACATACCGCTATGAAGTCACAGAAGATGAACTGGTCAGCGAAACCACCTGCATCGGTTTCGAACTCGACGACGAGAACCGCGCGAGCCAGAGCCACGGGCAGTCGCTGCTGAGCGGGCTGACCAGCTGGGAGCGCAGCCAGGCAGGCGCCTGTCAGCGCTACCAGTACGACACCCTCGGCCGCATCGTGCGAACGGTGAGCGCCGCCGACAGCCCCTGGCAGACCGTGCGCAGCGCGCACTATCACGTGGATGACGCCGTGGCACGCGGGGCCAGGCAAGACGACAAGATCAATCCGGTCATGCTCGAACAGGTCGACGCCAACGGCGCGCGCCAGCGTCAATGGCTCGATGGCGATGGTCGCACCGTGCAGGTGGAGCAGGAAGACATCGATGAAGCGCCCGGACAGTTCAGGGTGATCGCCCTGTACCGCTATGACGCCCTCGGGCGACAGATCAGCCAGACCTCGCAGGACTGGCTCGGCCCCGACGCCCCGACGCCACTGACCCTGACCACCACCACGACCTATGACGACTGGGGCCAGGCGTGTCTCGACATCGGCCCCGACGGCGTGCACAGCCACAGCCGGTACGACCCGCTCACCTTGCGCGTCGAGCAGTGGCAGGAGGCCGGCGGCCAAACCGGTGCGAAGCAGGTCGTGCTCAGCGATTTGGCTGGCCAGCCGATCGAGTACCAGGACATCGATGCCGACGGTGCCCTGGTGCGCACCCGCAAGCTCTTGCGCGACGGGTTGGGCCGGGTGATCGAAGAACGTATCGAAGTACCCGACGCCCCGGTCATCACCACGCGCCTGCGCCATGACCACCATGGCCGCGTCATTGAAAAACAGCTGGCCGACGGCACCCGGTTGACCTGGACCTTCGCGGGACACAGCGACGACCAGCACCCGGAATCCATCTCGCTCACCCCTGCCCAGGAGCCGCAACCATGACCGCCCTTCCCATCCTGCTGGGCCGGCAGACGTTCGACGGCCTGGGACGCCAGCGCAGCGTACAGGTCGCCGGACGCACCACCCACTACCATTACCGCCCAGGCCAACTGCCGCCTACAGCCAATACCCTGGCCGATGGCACGCACCTGGCCTACACCTATGAACCACAGCTGGACAACGCCCTGCTGTCCAGCGCGACGCCCGACCAGCCAGGCGAACGGCTGAGCTATCACGCCCCGCTCGGCCTGCCCGCCTCGGCCAGCAACGCCCTGGGCGAGCAGCGATGGCACTTCACGCCGTCAGGCAAGGCATTGCGCGACACCTGGACTGTCGATGGCATCGAGCACAGCACCCACTGGCGGCACTCGCTCAATGGCCTGTTGCTGGGTTTCACCGACAGCGCGGGAGGCGAACACCGGCACCAATACGATGCATGCGGGCGCTTGAGCGTGCTTTCGGTCGGCGGCGTGCGCACGACCTTCACCTACGACGCCTGGTCCCGGCCCGCGACCATCACCACCGACGACCCGGCCAGTGACCGCCAGCTGGTCAAGCAGCTGAGCTACGACAGCATGGGCCGTGAGGCAGCCTGTGCCTTCAAGGTGAAGCAGGCGGGCAAGACTCGCTCCTGGCACCAGACGCTGGTCTATCGCCCGCTCGACCAGGTCGTTTCCCGCACCTGGCACGATGGCGAGCGACAAGGTGAAGAACATTTCGCCTACGACCTGCGCGGGCGCTTGGTGCACTACACCGCCAACGCCGTGGCGGCACCGCAGGATCCGTTCGGCAATCCCATCGTCGATCAACGCTTCACCTTCAATGCCCTCGATGGCTTGCGCGAGGTGGTCAGCACCTTTGCCGATGGCAGCCAGGACCACGCCCGGTTCAGCTATGCCGCACACGATCCCACCCAGGTCGTGTCGATCAGCCACAGCCACGACAGCTGGCCGAGCCGCATCGATCTACGCTACGACGCCTGTGGACGGGTGATCGGCGACAGCCTCGGCCGGCGCATGAGCTGGACCGCCCACGACCGCCTGGCCAGCGTCAGCGTCGGCGCGCGAACCTGCCACTACCGCTACGATGCCAGTGGCCAGCTGTGCGACCGGATACTCGACGGCGAGCTCGAGCGCAGCTGGCACAGCGCCGGGCAGTTGACCCATGTGCAACAAGCCGGACAACGGCTGGAGCTGATCGGCAATGGCGCGGGCCTGTTCGCCTTGAGCAAGGCGGCCGATGGCATACGCCAGACCCTCCTGATCGGTTGCGATGCCCAGGGCAGCGCGCGCCTGGAGGTCAAGGAGCAAGTGCGCAGCCGCCGCTACACCGCCCATGGCGCCGAGGCGGACGAGGGCGAACAGCCCTTCGGCTACGCCGGCCTGCGTCGTGAACCGCTGACCGGCTGGTACATTCCGGCAGGCTATCGACCCTACGATCCCATGCTCATGTGCTTCCTCGCTCCCGACAGCGAAAGCCCGTTCGGCCGTGGCGGCATCAACCCCTATGCCTATTGCGCCGGCGACCCGGTCAACCGCATCGACCCAGACGGCCACAGCTGGGTGACCTGGGCCCTGGCAGGTGTCGGGCTGGCCCTCGGCGCCGCCATCACCCTGGCCAGCCTGGGCACCGCCATGCCCGCCGTCGCCGGCCTGTTCGCCGGCGGCCTGGGCAGCCTCAGCGCCAGCGGTGCCTGGGCGATCGGCACGGCGGCGCTCAACGCCGTGTCGCTCGGCACCGGCGTCGCCGCCATGGCCCTCGAAGCCAGTGGCAGGGACCAGCACAGTGCCAGCGTGCTTGGCTGGATTTCCCTGGCCAGCGGCCTGGCCAGCCTGGGGACCGGCGCGGCTGCACGCCTGGCGGCGGCTCCCGCCCGGGCGCCGCAGCTGACCCGCGGGGCCGGGGCCATTCGCCTGCGTGAACCAAGGATCACTCGTCCAGCGTACTGGGAACAGCGCAGCGAAGTCCTGTATGCCGAAAGAGCGGGGCAAAACGATGTCGCTATGCACTACAACCTCTGGGGGCAAGGCATTCGCGCGTTCGAAACCCATGGCAGCAAAGGTGGCCAACTGATGAACGCCGTGGGACAGATGGACGATCCGGCGCGTATCGCATTGAAGGAAATCGCGCCACGCCTGGCAGGGGTCGAGCAGAATGTGCCATTGGTGCTGCTGGCCTGCCATGGCGGCAAGAGTGGCGCGGCGCAGCGCATCGCCGATGTCCTGCAACGCCCGGTGTACGGCTACGACAAGGTCATCTGGGTCAACCGCGCAGGCTTCATCCAGTCACTCAGGGTCGATAACTTCACCAGCAGCCTGCCCTCGCAGAACATCTCGCGCTGGAAGCGCCTGCAAGGCGCGAAAGGACCGTTTTCCTTCTATCCACAACGCGAGATCGCCACCGGCAGAACCTACTACCCACGCTGAAATGATCGCTGCCGGCGCGCATCACGCCGGCAGCGCCTTGAGCCAGAACGACATGATCTTGGCCGACTGCGCCTGCTCGTCGAGGTCTTGCCAACTGCAGGCGGTCCGCAGCGAGGGTTCGTGCAGAAAGCCACGGTTGCGCCAGAACCCCTGCAATGGCTTGTAGTGCGTCGGACGACGTGGATGCCCGGCGGGGCGTTCCACCGAACAGAACGCGCAGTAGTCGAACTCGGCGAGCTTGTGCGCATAGGACTCGCGCTCGATGAAGAAGCGCACGCCCAATCCTTGCCCGCGATAGGCCGGCAACAGGATCGACTCGCCGAAGTAGTAGACCGCTGCCGGGTCGCGGCCCTGAGCCAGAAACGGCTGTTGCAGCTCGGCGGCAACGTCCACCAGCGGCAGACCGGTGGCGGCGCCCACCACCTCGCCGCCGTCCAGCGCCAGCACCACCAGGCTGCGCCCGGAGTCGGCATAGCTGGCCAGGTAGTCGGCCTGGTGATTCAGCGAGCTATCCCAAAGATAGGGAAACTCGCGAAACAGCCCCAGGCGCAGGCGCGCGAGATCATCGATGTAAGGCGCGATGGCGGCACCATGGAGCAGGCGTATTTCCATGCGGGGCGTTCATCCTGTCGATGTGATGACTGAAGGCCAACCCTAGCATCCGCCCACCGCCCGGACCTTTCCCCTACGCGACAGGTATTTCTCCATGGCCGCTATCGAAGCGGATGCGTATCAGGCGATGCGCGTTCCCAGCACTTTCAGAAACGCCGCCAGCCACGCCGGGTGCGCCGGCCAGGCGGGCGCGGTCACCAGGTTACCGTCCACGTGTGCCTGGTCCACGGCGATATCGATGAACCGCCCTCCCGCCAGCCGAACCTCCGGCGCGCAGGCCGGGTAGGCACTGCATTCGCGGCCCTCCAGCACACCGGCCGCCGCCAGCAGCTGCGCCCCATGGCACACCGCCGCGATCGGCTTGCCGGCCTGGTCGAAGGACTTGACCAACGCCAGCACCTTGTCGTTCAGGCGCAGGTACTCCGGCGCGCGGCCACCGGGGATCAGCAATGCGTCATAGCTTTCAGCGCGCACCTGGACGAAGTCGAAGTTCAGGGCAAAGTTGTGTCCCGGCTTCTCGCTGTAGGTCTGCTCGCCCTCGAAGTCGTGGATCGCCGTGCGCACGGTCTGCCCCGCGACCTTTTCCGGGCACACCGCGTGCACCGTGTGGCCGACCATGCGCAGGGCCTGGAACGGCACCATCGCTTCGTAGTCCTCCACGTAGTCGCCCACCAGCATGAGAATCTTCTTCGCCGTCATCGCATCCACTCCTTCCATTGCTTGGGATCAATCCCAGCACGATAGTCTGCTTTGCCAGACAGAGAAATACGTCGTCAGCTGCGCCGGTCGAGCAAATTGGCCACCAGCCGGTCGAGCCAGCCCCACAGCCGCTGCTGCACCCGCCACCACAAGGGGCGCGCATGCCAATCCGTCAGGTCGACCTCCTGGCTCTGGGTGAAGTCACGCGCGAAGCTGGCGGCGACCGCCGCGGTCAGCGGCGGGTCGAGTGCCTCGACATTCGCCTCGAGGTTGAAGCGCAGGTTCCAGTGATCGAAGTTGCACGACCCCACGCTGACCCAGTCGTCCACCAGCACCATCTTCAGGTGCAGGAAACGCGGCTGGTACTCGAAGATCCGCACCCCGGCACGCAGCAGTCTCGGGTAGTAACGATGGCCGGCATAGCGCACCGCCGGGTGATCGGTGCGCGGCCCGGTCAGCAACAGGCGCACATCGACGCCCTTCTGCGCGGCACGGCGCAGTGAACGACGCACGCTGAACGTCGGCAGGAAGTAGGGCGTGGCCAGCCAGATGCGCCGCTGGCCGCTGTTCAGGGCACGCACCAGCGCGTGCAGGATGTCCTTGTGCTGGCGGGCGTCGGCGTAGGCCACCCGGCCCATGCCCTGGCCCTGGGCTGGCACCTGCGGCAGACGTGGCAGGCCGAAGCCCTCGGGCGGTCGCCAGGCGGTGCGCCGCTGGTTGGCGTGCCACTGGCGGTCGAACAGCAGTTGCCAGTCGGTGACGATCGGCCCCTCCATGCGTACCATCACTTCGTGCCAATCGCTGGTGTCCGAGCCGGGCGTCCAGAACTCATCGGTGATGCCAGTTCCGCCCACCACCGCCCAGCGTTCGTCCACCAGCAGCAACTTGCGATGGTCGCGATAGAGATTGCGCAAGCCCCGCCGCCAGCGCAGGCGGTTGTACCAGCGCAGATGAACCCCGGCTTTGTGCAGGCGTTCGCGCAGCGTCGAGGGAAACGCCAGCGAGCCGTAGTCGTCGAACAGGCAGCGTACCCGCACGCCGCGGCCCGCCGCCTGCTCCAGGGCCTCGACCACCGCCTCGGCGCAGGCGCCCCCTTCGACCAGGTACAGTTCCAGGTCGACCTGGAACTCGGCGCGCACGATCGCCAGCAGCATGCGCGGAAAGAATTCGGGGCCGTCGATCAGCAGTTCGAACTGGTTGCCGTCCCGCCAGGGGAAGACCGGCCCCGGCATGTCAGCGGGCGGTGAAGATCAGCACCGCACTCACCGGCACCGAAGGGTTGATCGACTTGAGCCCGGCCAGCTTGCGCAGTTTTTCCAGCCCCGGCAGCAGGCCGAAGTCCGAGGCGCGCAGGATCAGCGGCTCCAGGGTGACCACCTGGAAACGCCGCTCGTCCAGGCGCGTGGCCAGCAGCAGGGTGTTGTAGCTGCGCGTCTGGCCATGCAGGGTGACGCTCACCGGCAGACGCAGCTCCAGTTGCGCGCCATCGGCCAGGTCGTTGATCGGGCGCAGGTCGATCTGTGCCTGCACATGGGCTTCGGGAAACTGCTCGAACGCGAACAGCTCATCGCGCATGCGCTCGTCACGCAGCGGGATGCCGCTGCTGATCGAGTCCATCTCGATGCTCACCTCGGCCCCGCCCTTGCGGTCGACCTTGCCGTGCAACACCAGGAAACGGTTCACCTCGGCGATGTTGCCGTTCTTGCCAGTGACGAAGGACAGGCGCGAGGACTCGCCGTCCAGATGCCAGTTGGCATGGGCGGGCAGGCACAGGGCGAGCAGTAGCGCGGGTAGCAGACGGGAGGCTTTGAACATGTGAAATCCTGTGAATCAAGGCCGTCAACCTTACCCGCACGGTTTCACGGCAGCAAGCGGCAGCCCGTGCGGGCGCCTTGCCACTGCGCCTGGTTGCGCTGGCCCAGCCCCTCGGCGGTGACCAGGCGCCGAGCGCCGTCCTCGTCGAGCCGGGTCAACGGCAGGTACTGCTTCACATATCCCTGGCAATACGCCGCATCGAAGTCCATGACGAATCGGCACGAACAGTACTCCTTGGCCGAATAGGCCGAGAGGATGCCCGGGAAGTCCGCCAGCGCCTGGCGCTCGTACCAGGCCCAGGCCAGCAGCAGCGCCAGTGACAACAACAGGATCCGCTTCATGCGCCCTCCCCGGCCAAGGTAGCCAGCACCCGCCTGAGCAGTTCGTTGTGGCTGTAACGGCCGTCGCGGTCATCGGCGTAGCGCACGATCACCAGCCTCTGCGAGGGCAGCACATAAAGTGCCTGGCCCCAGTGGCCCAACGCGGCGAAGGTATCCGCTGGCGCGTCCGGCCAGGGCCTAGGCTGGCCGGGCAACGGCTGGTTCAGCCACCAGTGGCCGCCTGGGTTGGCCTCGCCGGGGATGGGTTCGGCGGTGCTGAACAAGGCACGGTTGAACGCCACCCAGTCCCCGGGCAGCAACTGCTGGTCGCGCCAGCGCCCGCCGCGTTGCATCAGCAGGCCGATGCGCGCCAGGTCGCGCGCACTCAGGTAAAGATAGGAAGAGCCTACATAGGTGCCTTCGGCGTCGCGCTCCCATACGGCGCTGTCGATGCCCAGCGGCGTGAACAGGGCCTGCCAGGGGTAGTCGGCGTAGCGCCCAGGCTCGAGCATGCCACGCAACGCTGCCGCCAGCAGGTTGCTGTCACCGCTGGAATAGGCGAAGCGCCTGCCGGGCTCGCTGGCGGCGGGCATTGCGGCGGCATAGCCGGCCATGTCGCGATGGCCTCGGGTGTAGAGCATGGCGATCACCGACGACTTCAACGGCGCGTATTCGTAATCTTCCTGCCAGGCCAGCCCGCTGGCCCAATGCAACAGGTCGGCCAGGCGCAGCGCCGGATGGGCCTGCAAGGCCGGGTAGTAGCGGACCGCAGGGTCGTCGAGCCTGAAGCGCCCCTCGCCATAGGCGACCCCCATGACCGTGGCCAGCACACTCTTGCTCACCGACCAGGTCAGATGGGGCGTCTCGGCACGCGTGGGTGCAGCGTAGCGCTCATGAATGATGCGCCCGTCACGGATGATCAGCAGCGCATCGGTACGGATGCCACCGCGCTCGGCGTCGCGCCGTGGGAAAGCGTAACTGTCGACCGCTTGCCAATCGAAGCTGCCATCGTCGACCGGCCATTGCGCACCGGGCCATTCCTCGGCCCAGGCTGGGCAGACAACCATGGCCAGGAAAAACAGCATTACCTTCATGATGATCGCCTGACAGAGACCGTGTGGAAGCAACTGCCTTGCCCAGACTCCCCACCTGTGGGAGCGGGCTTGCCCGCGAAGGGCCATCCAGCGGCCCCGAATTCAACGGCTCCCCCAGCCTCTCAGGCTTTCATGACAATCCCGCGGCAGCCCAGGCCTTGGCCAGGCGTTTTTCACGGGCAGCGCTGGCCAGCGCCAGCACGCCCTGATCGCGCTGCCAGAGCTGTGCCCAGTGAATCGGCCCCGTCGCCAGCGCTTGGTCGATCTCGCCACGCAGGTCCTGAAGCTCAGCGAACAATCCACCCAGCAGCAAATGGCAGGCAACGCTGTCGGGACACTGCCGGCTGCCCTCGGCACAACCGGCAAGCAGCGCGACCAGGCGCAGACGCAATGCCTGGGGCCAGGCGCACTCCTGGGCGACACCGTGCAGCCAGGCCACCAGGGCCGCCAGCACATAAAGGTCCTCGAGGGAGCGGAAGGGTTTGACGTAGGCGTCCCAGCCATCGCCGGCGAGCAACTCGCAGGCGGCATCCTTCAGCGACAGCCGGCCATGCCCGACTTCCGGCATCAACGGCAGGGTCGGCAATGCTTCGAGGCTGACGCCGGTTTCGCCGGGGTAGACCACCGCCAGCCGCAACCGCGGCGGCTCGCCCCCTGCTTCGTCGCGCGCCGCCACCAGCAGCCATTCGGCCTCCAGTCCCGCGGTGACGAAATCCTTGCTGCCGGTCAGGCGCAAGCCATCGAGACGGGTGTGCATGTCCGCCGGGCGCACGCTGCGCCGTTCGGTGGCGCACAGCGCGCCCAGGCTGGCCGGCGCGCTGGGCCACAGCACACGTAGCGCCGCCTGGTAGCCGAGCAGGAAGGCCAGCCCCGGCGTGGCCATGGCCCGGCCACCGAGCACCGCCAGCTCGAACGGCGTGCCAGCGCCGAGGCGCTCGAGCGTGGCCGCGTAGGTTTCGCCCAGGGTCGCCGCCAGCGGCTGGCGCCAGGGGTCGTTGAGTCGTTGCAGCCAGGCCATCGCAAGCTCCTTGTGGGGGTGTCACGCAAGCATCACCAAAGATTCACGGGGGTGACACCAGCCGTACCTAGGCTGACTTTGCACAACAAAGCCGACCGGCCGCAACCCTTTGGCTGGCTTATGGAGACTCGCAATGACTCGGATCGCTCGCTCTGGCGACAACAGCACTGAACGCCGTCTGCAAGCCGAGCGCCTGGTCGGCGCCGCGGCCCTGCAGGAAGCACAGGCCCTGCGTTTCAAGGTGTTCAGCGCCGAATTCAAGGCCAAGCTCAAGGGCGCCGAACACGGCCTGGACATGGACGACTACGATATCCACTGCCGCCATATCGGCGTGCGCGACCTGGCCACCGGCCAGCTGGTCGCCACCACCCGCCTGCTCGACCACCAAGCCGCCAGCAGCCTGGGCCGCTTCTACAGCGAAGAGGAGTTCAGCCTGCACGGCCTGCTGCAATTGCAAGGGCCGATCCTCGAACTGGGGCGTACCTGCGTCGATCCGGACTACCGCAACGGCGGCACCATCGCCGTGCTCTGGGGCGAACTGGCCGAAGTGCTCAACGAGGGCCGCTACAGCTACCTGATGGGTTGCGCAAGCATCCCCATGCAGGACGGCGGCGTGCAGGCCCATGCGATCATGCAGCGCCTGCGCGAGCGCTACCTGTGCACCGAACACCTGCGGGCCGAACCGAAGAAGCCGCTGCCGAGCCTGGCCCTGCCGAACAATGTCATCGCCGAAATGCCGCCGTTGCTCAAGGCCTACATGCGCCTGGGCGCGAAGATCTGCGGCGAGCCGTGCTGGGACGAGGATTTCCAGGTCGCCGACGTGTTCATCCTGCTCAAGCGTGACGATCTCTGCCCGCGCTACGCCCGTCACTTCAAGGCGGCGGTCTGATGCCGGGACTGCGGGCCTGCGCCCGCCTGCTGCGACTGCTCGCGGTGCTGACGCTGGGCCTGGCGATGGCCAGTGTCATCGCCCTCGGCGAACGCCTGGGGCTGCGTGCCTCGGTCGAACGCCGCCAGCGCTGGACACGTCTGTTCATGCAGCGCCTGGTCGGCGCCTTGCCGTTCGAGGTCCGAGTGCTCGGCGAGCTGCCGGCGCGCCCCATGCTGTGGGTCTGCAACCATGTGTCGTGGACCGACATCCCGCTGCTCGGCATGCTCGCCCCGCTGTCGTTCCTGTCCAAGGCCGAGGTACGCCAATGGCCGGTGGCCGGATGGCTGGCCGAGAAGGCCGGGACACTGTTCATCCGCCGTGGCGGCGGTGACGCCCAGCGTCTGCGCCAGCAGATCGGCGAGCAATTGGGCGAGCGGCGCCCGTTGCTGATCTTCCCCGAAGGCACCACCACCGACGGCCGCACCCTGCGCACCTTCCATGGGCGCTTGCTGGCCGGGGCCATCGACCAGGGCACTCCGCTGCAACCGGTGGCGATCCAGTACCTGCGTGCAGGCGAGCCCGATCCGATCGCGCCGTTCATTGGCGAGGACGATCTGGTTTCCCATCTGCTGCGCTTGTTCGCCCAGGACCGGGGCGAGGTGGTGATCCACCTGCTGCCACCGATCGCCAGCGAGGACCAGGAACGGGCGGCACTGGCGTTCCTGGCGCAGCAGGCGATTCATCAGGCCTTGTTCGATATCGAGGACTTCGCGCCGCGCCGCCAGGCCAAGGCGGCGTGATACCTCTTCGCGGGTAAACCCGCTCCCATAGGCTGTGGGAGCAGGTTTACCCGCGAAGAGGCCAGTGATGCATCAACTGTCCGTCCTCTGCCCCGCCGCGAACGCCTGCAACTGCGGATAGAACTCGCGAAAGTCCGCCAGCAACGGCTCGTACAGGCGCTCCAGCTCCACCATCACCCCGTTCATCCCCTCCGGACGTGACAAGCGTCGGGCAATCCCGCTAAACACTTGCTCGAGGGTGGCGAAGTCACCATAGGCGCCCAGCCAGTCGTCCGCTGCCATGAACGGCGCGATCCGTGCCAAGCGCCCCGGCAACGCGGGTTCGGCCAGCAGCACTTTGTAGAAGTCCCCGGTGAACTGCGCCAGCGGCTGGCGCGCATAGTCGCCCCAGTGCCGCGCCAGGCAATGGTCAAAGAACACATCCAGGACGATGCCGGCAAAACGCCGCCGCTCGCGCGGGAAACGCGCCAGCGCCGCCAGCACCAACGGATGGCTGTCGGTGTAGCTGTCGATATGTCGGTGCAGGCGGATCGCGGCTTCCAGCTGTGGCGGAAACCGCCCCTCCAGCGCGCCCTTGACGAAATCGCCGTACAGGCTGCCGAGCTGTTGTTGCGGCGCGGGGCCGCCCAGGTGCAGGTGTGCGAGGTAGTTCATGGCGGCAGTCTAGCACCGCGCCGACCGGCACCGTCATGGCGCGGGCTGCTCGCTGAGAGGGCTATTGGCCGCGTCAGGGCCTCAAGGTGTCCGCCGCAACTGCAAGCGGCGAACACACCTTGAAAGGGATGCCCTTCAAGGCCGGGCGTTGATCTGCTGCTGCAGGTTCTGGATCTGGCTCTGCAGGGTGTTGATGTTGCGCGTCACCTGGCCGCGGAAGGCATCGAATTCCTGCACCGAAGCGCCGCTGGCCGACGGTGCCGAGCGGTTGTCGAGCTGGCTCTTGAGCACCAGCACATCCTGCTCCAGGCTCGCGATGGCCGCACTCGGATTGCCCTGTTTCTTCAGCGCCGCCACGTCGCTGCTCAGGCTCTTGAGCTGGCCATCGAGCTTGCCCCCATCCACCTGGCCCGACTTGAGCGCCGCCAGCTCGGTATTGACCGCCTTGAGCTGCGCCTGCAGTTGACTCTGCAGCTCGGTCACCGCCTTCTGCTGCTCGCGGGTATCGGCCAGCACCTGCTCCAGGCGCTTGCCCAGGTCGCCCGCCTGGCCGGCGACGCCCTGCTGCTGCTTGCCCTGCTCGGCCAGCGAGGCCTGCAGCTGGCGGATCTGCAGCTTCAGCGCCTCGCTGCCGGTGCTGACGCTGGACTCGCTGGCATCGACCTTGCCGCTGATCGCCTGCAGGCGCCCGGCGGCCTCTTCACTGATGCGGGCAAAGCTTTCCTGGGTGGCCACCAGTTGCTGCTCCATCAGCGAGATCTGCTGGAAGCTCCACCAGCCAAGTCCCGCCAGGGCAATGAACGACGCGCCGAGCAGGGCCCACAGCGGGCCGTTGCTGCGCGGCCGCGCGGCCTGCTGGCGGCTGCGGGCC
Source organism: Pseudomonas sp. GD03858 (assembly GCF_029840925.1). GTDB lineage: Bacteria > Pseudomonadota > Gammaproteobacteria > Pseudomonadales > Pseudomonadaceae > Aquipseudomonas. Next base: position 7,653 of record NZ_JAOCDM010000088.1, on the reverse strand, counting down.
ACATGGGCCGGCAGCAGTTCATCGTCATCGGGGGTGCCGGCGCGCAGGGGGGGCACGTCGTCGAAATCGTCGTGGGCGTCGTTACGCATGAGTACATTCAACCGCTGTGGTAGCAAAGAGGCATGAGTATAAACCGCCAGGGCGGCGCACTGATGACCATCATCGCGCCCACAGGTTCAGCGCTGGCCCGGCTGCGCCTGCCACCAGGTGCAGAATTCATCCAGCGCGCTCCACACATCGGTCCTGGGCCGGTAGTCCAGGTACTGGCGGGCGCGGCTGATATCCAGGGTGAAATCCTGACTCATCACCTGCATCGCCGTGCGGCTCAGGGTCGGTTGCGGGCGCCCCGGCCAGAGCAGGCAGGCCGCCTCGTTGAGCGCTGCCAGGCTGTAGGCCAGGCCGTAGGAACGGTAGCGGGTGACCTGGGGCAGCTGCATCCGACGCATGACGTAGTTGACCACGTCCCACAACGGCAGCGGATGGCCGTTGCTGATGTTGTAGGCCTGCCCGAGAGCCTCTTGCTCGGCGAACAGCGCGCCGAGCAACGCCTCATTGAGGTTGTGCACGCTGGTGAAGTCGACCTTGTTCAGGCCATTGCCGATGATCGCCACGCGGCCCTTGCGCTGCATGCGCATCAGCTGCGGGAAAATGCTGGCATCGCCCGCCCCGGTGACGAAGCGCGGGCGCAGGGCCAGCACCTCCAGGCCGAACTCCTGGGCACCGAATACCTTCTGCTCGGCCAGGTGCTTGGTCAGCGCGTAGTGATCGTGGAAGCGACGCGGCACCTGGTCTTCGCGGATGTCCAGTTGCGAGCGACCATTGAAGTAGATCGACGGCGACGACAGGTGCACCAAACGCCGCACATGCTCCTTGATGCAGCCTTCGACCACGTTTTCGGTGAGCACCACGTTGCCTTGGTGGAAGTCCTGATAACGTCCCCAGGTCCCCACCGCGCCCGCGCAATGCACCACCGCATCCATCCCCTGGCACAGGCGGCGCGCCAGCTCGGCGTCGCCCAGGTCGCCCGGGATGAACTGCGCGCCACGCTTGACCAGATGCTCCACGCCCTCCGCCCGCCGACCGTTGACCCGCACCTCCAGGCCCTGCTCCAGGGCGAAACGCGCGAAACGCCCGCCGATGAAGCCGCTCGCGCCGGTGACCAGAATTCGCATGTAAGACTCCGCCTTGCCAGATTTCGGATGCAACTGACGCCCGCCGCGCCTACAAGGGCACCAGCCAGTCTCGCGCCGAATGGCGCAGGTGGTCGGTCAGCTGGGCGAGCAGTTGCCCGCCATTGCGCCAATGATGCCAGTACAGCGGCACATCGACAGGGGTATCGCGGCAGATTTCCACCACCTCGCCCCGGGCCAGTTGCTCGGCCACCTGCCGCTCAGGCGCCAGCCCCCAGCCAAGGCCCGTCTCGATCATGCGCAGGAAGCCTTCGGACGAGGGGCACAGGTGATGCAGGAAACCATCCTCGACCCCCAAGGAAGCGAGATAGCGATGCTGCAGGAAATCATCCGGACCAAACACGATCGCCGGAGTACGGGTGAGCCGTTCGACCGCGAAGCCGTCCGGGAAGTAGCGCGCCATGAACGCCGGGCTGGCCAGCGCCCGATAGCGCATGGATCCAAGCGGCAGGCTGCGAGCCCCGGCCACCGGGCGCTCGCTGCCACACAGGCAGGCTGCCACTTCGCCTGCGCGCATGCGCTTGAGGCCGACCTCCTGGTCTTCGACCACCAGGTCGAGCAGCACCTGCTGTTCGGCGCAAAAGGCGCCGACCGCGCCAGCCCACCAGGTCGCCAGGCTGTCGGCGTTGAGGGCAATGCGCAGGCGCTCGGGCATGCCCTCCTCGTCCAGCGCCGGCACCTGGCGCTGCAGGTCGCGCTCGAGCAGGCGCACCTGCTGCACATGGTTGAGCAACTGCCGGCCGACCTCGGTCGGACTCGGTGGCGTGGCGCGCACCAGCACCGGCTGCCCGACCCGCGCCTCGAGCAGCTTGATGCGCTGGGAGATGGCCGATTGCGACAAGCCCAGCACCTGGGCGGCGCGTTCAAAGCCCCCTTGTTCGATCACCGCGGCGAGGGCGGCGAGCAGCTTGTAGTCGAACATCGATTTCTCTAATGACTGATCAGGTCTATTTGTTTTTCTTATACAGGCGCAGCCGTGACAATGGCCACCTCTTTCTTGGCAGTCCGCGCCGGCGACAACGCCGGCGCCAGTGGAGCATTCGCGCTATGTGGCAAAGTTACTTCAACGGCATGCTGGTGGCCTTCGGTCTGATCATGGCCATCGGCGCGCAGAACGCCTTCGTCCTGGCGCAGAGCCTGCGCCGCGAGCATCACCTGCCGGTGGCGGCGCTGTGCATCGTCTGCGATGCCCTGCTGGTGGCAGCCGGTGTGTTCGGCCTGGCCACCGTGCTGGCGCACAATCCGACGCTGCTGGCCATCGCCCGCTGGGGCGGCGCGGTGTTCCTGATCTGGTACGGGGCCAAGGCGTTGCGCAGCGCCTTTTCCAAGCAGAGCCTGCAGCATCAGCAAGGCCAGGGTCAGCGCTCGCGTCGCGCGGTGCTGCTGAGCGCCCTGGCGGTGACCTTGCTCAACCCCCATGTGTACCTGGATACCGTGCTGCTGATCGGCTCGCTCGGCGCCCAGCAGACCATGCCCGGCGCCTATGTGGCGGGCGCCGCCAGCGCCTCGCTGCTGTGGTTCTCGACCCTGGCCATCGGTGCCGCCTGGCTCGCGCCCTGGCTGGCCCGCCCGGCGACCTGGCGCCTGCTCGACCTGATGGTGGCGGTGATGATGTTCGCGGTGGCCGCGCAGCTCATTCTCAACTGAGCCTGTAGGGGCTGCTTTGCAGCCCTTTCGCGACGCAAGGCCGCTCCTACAGGGATTGCACATCGCCGGCCGGAATCCCGTCTGTCGCCCCCCGGCAACCGCTCTGGAACCTCTATTCCCCACAGATGTTGCGTGGTTAAGCGCAAGACCCGGTGCTATGATCCAGCCCTTGCGTCGCAAAGAGTACAGACTCGCCGACGCTCAGAAGGCCACCCGTGAGGCCTCGCGCAACCCGCAAACAGACCTGAATCAGGAGATCCACCATGGCTTTTGAATTGCCGCCGCTGCCGTACGCCCACGATGCCCTGCAGCCGCACATCTCCAAGGAAACCCTGGAGTATCACCACGACAAGCACCACAACACCTATGTCGTGAACCTGAACAACCTGGTCCCAGGCACCGAATTCGAAGGCAAGACCCTGGAAGAGATCGTCAAGACCTCTTCGGGCGGTATCTTCAACAACGCCGCTCAAGTCTGGAACCACACCTTCTACTGGAACTGCCTGGCACCGAACGCCGGTGGCCAGCCGACCGGCGCCCTGGCCGAGGCCATCAACACCGCCTTCGGCTCCTTCGACAAGTTCAAGGAAGAGTTCACCAAGGTTTCGGTCGGCACCTTCGGTTCCGGCTGGGGCTGGCTGGTGAAGAAGGCCGACGGTTCCCTGGCCCTGGCCAGCACCATCGGCGCCGGCAACCCGCTGACCAGCGGCGACACCCCGCTGCTGACCTGCGACGTCTGGGAACACGCCTACTACATCGACTACCGCAACCTGCGTCCGAAGTACGTCGAGGCGTTCTGGAACCTGGTCAACTGGAAGTTCGTTGCCGAGCAGTTCGAAGGCAAGACCTTCAAGGCCTGATCACCGCGGCCTTGTACAAGGAACCCGGCCTCGCGCCGGGTTTTTTGTGGCCGGCGATCGGCCTGCGCGCACAGGCCAGGACCCGACCGGTTGAATTCGCGACATCCCCACCTTCGTGCTCTTGCTCAGGCCGCATTGCGCGCTAACATCAACCTTCGGGAAAGTTGACGCAGCGCACTCAAGTCGCATGACCGCTCAACCGATACAGGGCCAAGGGCCGATACGTCGATAGACGTGTTGCCTGGTGCGGCACTCGGTCGATAGTCTGTCGCCATGGTTGATGGCAAAATAATGGCATGCGCATGGATTAAGGAAACCCCATTGAAGCTGGAATTTCGGCACAGCTTATCGGTCAAGTTGCTCAGGGTCGTGCTGCTCTCGGCACTGGCTGTCGGCGTCGTGCTCAGTTGCGCGCAGATCGTCTACGACGGCTACAAGACACGCCAGGCCGTGAACAACGATGCCCAGCGCATCCTCGACATGTTCCGCGATCCCTCGACGCAGGCCGTGTACAGCCTTGACCGGGAAATGGGCATGCAGGTAATGGAAGGCCTGTTCCAGGACGAGTCGGTGCGCATGGCCTCCATCGGCCACCCCAACGAAACCATGCTGGCGGAGAAATCCCGCCCGATGCAGGACATGGCCATGCGCTGGCTGACCGACCTGATTCTCGGCCAGGAGCGCACCTACACCACGCAACTGGTCGGTCGCGGCCCCTACAGCGAGTATTACGGCGACCTGAGCATCACCCTCGACACCTCGCGCTATGGCAAGGACTTCCTGGTCAATGCCGTGATCATCTTCGTCTCGGGTGTCCTGCGCGCCCTGGCCATGGGCCTGGTGCTGTACCTGGTCTATCACTGGCTGCTGACCAAGCCGCTGTCGAAGATCATCGAGCACCTTACCCAGATCAACCCCGACCGCCCCAGCCAGCACCAGATCCCCCAGCTCAAAGGGCATGAGCGCAACGAACTGGGCATCTGGGTCAACACCGCCAACCAGCTGCTGGCCTCCATCGAGCGCAACACCCACCTGCGCCACGAGGCGGAAAACAGCCTGCAGCGCATGGCCCAGTACGATTTTCTCACCGGTCTGCCGAACCGCCAGCAGCTGCAGCAACAGCTGGACAAGATCCTCGTCGACGGCGGCCGCCTGCAACGCCGCGTCGCCGTGCTGTGCGTAGGGCTGGACGACTTCAAGGGTATCAACGAACAGTTCAGCTACCAGGTCGGCGACCAGTTGCTGCTGGCCCTGGCCGACCGCCTGCGCGCCCACAGCGGCCGTCTGGGCGCCCTCGCGCGCCTGGGCGGCGATCAGTTCGCGCTGGTCCAGGCCAACATCGAGCAACCCTACGAAGCCGCCGAACTGGCGCAGAGCATTCTCGACGACCTCGAGGCGCCCTTCGACCTCGACCACCAGCAGATCCGCCTGCGCGCCACCATCGGCATCACCCTGTTCCCCGAGGACGGCGACAGCACCGAGAAGCTGCTGCAGAAGGCCGAGCAGACCATGACCCTGGCCAAGGCCCGCTCGCGCAACCGCTACCAGTTCTACATCGCCAGCGTCGACAGCGAGATGCGCCGGCGTCGCGAGCTGGAAAAGGACCTGCGCGAAGCGCTGCCGCGCAACCAGCTATATCTGGTGTACCAGCCGCAGATCAGCTACCGCGACCACCGCGTGGTCGGCGTCGAAGCCCTGCTGCGCTGGCAGCATCCGGAGCTGGGCATGGTGCCACCCGACCAGTTCATCCCCCTGGCCGAGCAGAACGGCAGCATCATCAGCATCGGCGAATGGGTGCTCGACCAGGCCTGCCGGCAACTGCGCGAATGGCACGACCTGGGCTTCGGCGAGCTGCGCATGGCGGTCAACCTGTCCACCGTGCAGCTGCACCACAATGAGCTCCCGCGGGTGGTCAACAACCTGCTGCAGGCCTACCGCCTGCCACCGCGCAGCCTGGAGCTGGAAGTCACCGAGACCGGCCTGATGGAAGACATCAGCACCGCCGCCCAGCACCTGCTGAGCCTGCGCCGCTCCGGCGCCTTGATCGCCATCGACGACTTCGGCACCGGCTACTCCTCGCTCAGCTACCTGAAGTCGCTGCCGCTGGACAAGATCAAGATCGACAAGAGCTTCGTCCAGGACCTGCTCGACGACGATGACGACGCCACCATCGTTCGCGCCATCATCCAGCTGGGCAAGAGCCTGGGCATGCAGGTGATCGCCGAAGGCGTGGAAACCGCCGAGCAGGAGAGCTACATCATCGCCCAGGGCTGCCATGAAGGTCAGGGCTACCACTACAGCAAGCCGCTGTCGGCACGCGAGCTGACGCACTTCCTCAAGCAGGCGCAACGCGACCAGGTGTCCGCGCTGTAACCCCCGGCCACCTTGGCGATGCGGGGCAAACGGGCGTTTGCATGAAATGCGCGCCCGGCCCTTTACAGCAAATGCAAATCTTTCGCATGATGTCACGGTTTCGCGTGCCACGGCGCACGGTCCACCCCATGGTCCAACCACACGACGCAGGAAACCAACAATGATTCGAATGCCTCTGGCCTCCGCCAGTCTGCTGGCCATCGCCATCGCTCTCGCCGGTTGCGGCGAAGGCAAGGATGACAAGGCCGCCGCGCCGCAAGCCCAGGCACCTGCCGCCGCCAGCACCAGCACCGCAACGCCGGGCGCTGTCGACGAAGCCGCCGCCAAGGCCGTGGTCAAGCATTACGCCGAAATGGTCCATGCCGTGTACAGCGACTCGCTGAGCACCGCCAAGCAACTGCAGACCGCCGTCGACGCGTTCCTGGCCAAGCCCGACGACCAGACCCTGAAGGCCGCCCGTGACGCCTGGGTCGCCGCTCGCGTGCCGTACCTGCAGAGCGAAGTGTTCCGCTTCGGCAACACCATCATCGACGACTGGGAAGGCCAGGTGAACGCCTGGCCCCTGGACGAAGGCCTGATCGACTACGTCGACAAGAGCTACGAGCACGCCCTGGGCAACCCGGCGGCCAACGCCAACATCATCGCCAACACCGAGATCCAGGTCGGCGAAGACAAGATCGACGTCAAGGACATCACCCCCGAGAAGCTCGCCACGCTCAACGAGCTGGGCGGTTCGGAGGCCAACGTCGCCACCGGCTACCACGCCATCGAATTCCTGCTCTGGGGCCAGGACCTCAACGGCACCGGCCCGGGTGCGGGCAACCGTCCGGCCTCCGACTACCTGGAAGGCAAGGGTGCCACGGGCGGGCATAACGACCGTCGCCGTGCCTACCTCAAGGCGGTCACCGACCTGCTGGTCAAGGACCTCGAGGAGATGGTCGGCAACTGGGCGCCGAACGTCGCCGACAACTACCGCGCCACCCTCGAGGGCGAGCCGGCCAACGACGGCCTGCGCAAGATGCTGTTCGGCATGGGCAGCCTGTCGCTGGGCGAACTGGCGGGCGAGCGCATGAAGGTCTCGCTGGAGGCCAACTCGCCGGAAGACGAGCACGACTGCTTCAGCGACAACACCCACTACTCGCACTTCTACGACGCCAAGGGCATCCGCAACGTCTACCTGGGCGAGTACACCCGTGTCGACGGCACCAAGATGACTGGCCCGAGCCTGTCGTCGCTGGTGGCCAAGGCCGACCCGGCCACCGACGCCACGCTCAAGGCCGATCTGGAGGCCACCGAGGCCAAGATCCAGGTGATCGTCGACCACGCCCTCAAGGGCGAGCACTACGACCAGCTGATCGCCGCCGACAACGCCGCCGGCAACCAGATCGTGCGTGACGCCATCGCCTCGCTGGTCAAACAGACCGGCGCGATCGAGCAGGCCGCGGGCAAGCTGGGCATCGACAACCTGAACCCGGACACCGCCGATCACGAGTTCTGATCAGCGTCACGGTTCAGCAGAGGCGGCCTTCGGGCCGCCTTTTTGTTTTTCCGCACCACCAACTCCCCCTGTAGGAGCGGCCTTG
>NZ_JAOCDM010000087.1 GCF_029840925.1 Pseudomonas sp. GD03858 | reverse complement strand
TGGCGTTGGAGTAAGGGCAGACTTTGTGCGCCTTTTCCACCAGCCCTTCGGCGTCGGCCTGGGCCAGGCCCGGCAGGTTGATGTGCAGGTCGATGTCCAGGCCGAAACCACCGGGGATCTGGCCGATGCCGACCTTGGCGGTGATCGAGGCGTCCGCTGGCAGGGCTTTTTTCTCCTGCCCGGCGACGAACTTCAGCGCGCCGATGAAGCAGGCCGAGTAGCCAGCGGCGAACATCTGCTCAGGGTTGGTACCGTCACCGCCCGCGCCACCCAGTTCCTTGGGGGTGCTCAGCTTGACCTCCAGCTTGCCGTCGCTGGAGCGGGATTTGCCATCACGGCCGCCAGTGGAAGTGGCTTCGGCGATGTACAGCGGAGTGACCTTTTGCATCTTGAGCCTCGCTTGGGTGCTGTGCGCCATCGGCGCTGAGTGGGTATGGGTTTAAATTAGCGCGCAATTATTTAGCGCGCAAGTTAAATGTTTGGCCATTCATCGGCACGGCCATCTCACAGCTTAGTCGTCAGAGGCTTTCTTGCAGCTGCGTACGCAGGGCGAGCAGGTCGGCCTGTAGCTTGCGCAGCTGCTCGGCGCTGTGGCCGCTGGCCTGCAGGATGCACTGCGGCACGCGCCGGGCCTCGGCGTGCAGGGCGCGCCCCTTGTCGGTCAGTTGCACCAGCACAACCCGTTCGTCTTCACGGCTGCGGCTGCGCTTGAGCAGGCCTTCGCCTTCCAGGCGCTTGAGCAACGGGGTCAGCGAGCCGGGGTCGGTCAGCAGGCGCTGGCTGATCTCGCCCACGGTCAGGCCGTCCTGCTCCCACAAGACGAGCATGGCCAGGTACTGTGGGTAGGTCAGGCCCAGGGCCTGAAGCAGGGGCTTGTAGACCTTGGTCATCAGCAACGAGGTCGAGTGCAGGGCGAAGCAGACCTGGTTGTCCAGCAGCAGCTCGTCGCAGGGGGCTTGGGTGTCGGCGTTCATGCAGGTCCTTGAATCGGTGAGAGTGAAAATCTAGCACGCCAGTGCTTGGTGCGCTCATTGCCAGCGCAGTTCGCTGCGCAGCGCCAGGTCCCAAGGCGGGACCGGACTGAAGCGGCTCTTGAGGAATTCGAGCAGCAAGCGGCTGCGAGAGTTCGTTTCATGTGCCAGGCGCAGCGCATAGACGCCGCTGCTCTCGGGCGCGGGCAGGCCGTTGTCGCAGAACAACGGGACCAGTTCGCCACGCAGCAGGTAATCGCTGATCAGCCAGGTGGGCAGGTGGGCCACGCCCAGCCCGGCCAAGGCGCCGAACAACAGGGTCTCGGCATTGTTGGCGGCCATGCGGATGCGTGTCGGTCGATACAGGCGGGTCTGCCCGTGGACCTCGAAGCGCCAGGCGAATGGCGGGGCCAGTCCGTCCCAGTCGAGGCCATCATGCCCGGGTAGCTGGCTGGGGCAGTCCGGCACTCCGCGGCTGGCCAGGTAGGCCGGGCTGGCGCAGGCGATACGCACCATGTAGGCCAGGGGCGTGGCCACCAGCCGAGTATCGGCCAGGGGACCGGCGCGCAGCACCAGGTCGACTTCACCCAGGTGGCTGCCGTGCAGGTCGACGAAGCTGTCGATCAGGCGCAACTGCACATCGAGCCCGGGGTAGGCGACCAGGAAATCGGCAATGGCCGGTGCCAGGTGGCGACGGCCAAAGGCGGCGGGGGCGTCGATGCGGATCAGGCCTTCTGGCGCGTTGCTCAACGACACCGCTTCGGCGCGGGCCAGGCGTAGTTCCTCGATGATGCGCCGCGCCCGTTCGGCGAAGGCGTTGCCCGCCGAGGTGGGGCGCACGGCGTGGGTGCTGCGCGAGAACAGACGGCTGCCGACCGCGCTTTCCAGGTTGTCGATGCGTCGGGCCACGGCCGAGGGGGTCAGCGGATGGCGGCGGGCGGCCGCGGAGAAACTGCCGGTTTCCAGCACGTCGAGGAACAGGCTCAGTTGTTCGGTGAGGGCATCGGGGCTCATGGCATCTCTGCTTGTGCGAATAGCGCAAAGCCATTGTGCGCTGCTATGCGTTTCCCCGCCAGCAGCGACTGGGTAGCATGCCGCTCATCTTCTCAATGCAGGCGAACGAGGCCCGGATGATCGAGTGGTTGATGTACATCGTGTTGGGCGCGGCCCTGGGCACCCTGGGCGGCCTGTTCGGCATTGGCGGCGGGCTGATCGCCATTCCGGCGCTGGGCGTGCTGTTCGGCCTCGACCAGCAGCTGGCCCAGGGCACCGCGTTGGTGATGGTGGTGCCCAACGTGCTGCTGGCGTTGTGGCGCTATCACCAGCGCAACCGCATCGAGCTGCGTCATGCGCTGCCGCTGTCGCTGTGCAGCTTTGTGTTTGCCTGGCTGGGCGCGATCTGGGCGGTGGGCATCGATGCGAAGTCGATGCGCCTGTACTTTGTCGGTTTCCTGGTGATCCTGGCCGTGTGGAACGTGGCGCGGATGTTCCTCCCGGTGCGGCCACCGAGCAACCAGCTGCGCTACCCATGGCCGTGGCTGGGCGTGCTGGGCGGTTTCGCCGGGACCATGGGCGGGTTGTTCGGCGTAGGCGGAGCGGTGGTTGCCACGCCGATACTGACCTCCGTGTTCGGCACCACCCAGGTGGTGGCCCAGGGACTGTCGCTGGCGTTGGCGGCGCCCAGTACCCTGGTGACGTTGGTGACCTATGGGGTGCACCAGAGTGTCGACTGGAGCATCGGGGTGCCGCTGGCCGTGGGTGGGTTGCTGAGCATCAGTTGGGGGGTGAAGCTGGCCCATGCGCTGCCGGAGAAGGTATTGCGCACGCTGTTCTGCGGGTTTTTGGTGGTGTGCGCGGTGATGCTTGGGTTCGAACTCTAGAGGGCCGGGGCCGCGTTGCGGCCCATCGCGGGACAAGCCCGCTCCTACAGGGGGCGGGGGATGCTTATTTGAACCCTTCGACGATGTACTCGGCCATGCAGTCGGTGATCGGCGAGTGCTGATGGTCGTTACGCAGCAGCATCACATTGGCCATGTGCAACTGCGGCAGGCCGTCGTCTTCGTCGAGGATGCGCAGCTCACCCCCGATCAGGCTCTGCAGTTGCGCGGTCACCGCCAGGCCCGCGGTGACGATGGCGAAGATCGCCGCCAGGCTCGGGCTGGTATAGGCGATACGGTACTCGATACCCTGGCGCTCCAGGGCGTTGCAGGCCCAGACCCGGCAGAAGCAGTCGGCGTTGAACATCGCCAGCGGCATCGGTTGTTGCTCGTGGGGGCAGAACCCCTTGGCCGCGGCCCAGACCAGGCGTTCCTGGCGCAGCAACTGGCCGATCTCGTTGCCCGGCTCGCGGGTGACGATGGTCAGGTCAAGGTCCTGGCGCAGCATCAGTTGCTTGGACGAGTCGCAATGCACCTCGACATGGATCAGCGGATACGCCTGGGCGAAGCGGGTGAGAATGCCCGGCAGGTAGCGCATGGCGTAGTCGTCCGGGGTGCCGATGCGCACCATTCCGACCATGTGCGGCATGCGCAGGGTATTGAACACCTCGCCGTGCAGCTTGAGGATACGTCGGGCATAGCCCAGCAAGACCTGGCCTTCGGCGGTCAGGCGCACCTGGCGGCCGTCGCGTTCGAACAGCTGGCGCTGCAGGATGTCTTCCTCCAGTCGCTTCATCTGCATGCTCACCGCCGACTGGGTGCGATTGACCACTTCCCCGGCGCGGGTGAACCCGCCTTGTTCGGCAATGGCGACAAAGGTGCGCAGCACATCGGCATCGAGACTCTGATACTGGGACATGGCATCAATCTCCGAGATGCATGGCATCAGAAACATTCGTTGGATTGATCTTAGGCCTGGGTCGAAACTGAAGCCATCCACAAGGAGGGCGTCAAGATGAAAGGTCATTTCAACGTTGCTCACCAGCCTGTGTCGTCCCTGAACCACTGGCTGCACGATGCCGGTGGCGTGCTGTTGCGCTGGTATGAACTGCACCGCCAGCGCGAGGAACTGGCGCGCCTGAGCGATGCCACGCTGCACGACCTGGGGCTGTCGCGGGCGGATATCCAGCAGGAGGCCGACCGGCATTTCTGGGAAGATCCGTTGCGCAAATGAGGGGGACTCCAATCGCGGGTCAAGCCCGCTCCCACGAAAGTAATGGTGCGTGGGAGCGGGCTTGACCCGCGATTGCGTCTTTACTGTCTGAACACCAGACGGAGCCCGTCTTATGCCCCTCAACCTGTCCATTTCCCAGGCCCGCCGCCTGGCCTTGTCCGCCCAGGGCTTCGGCAAGCCACCCGCCGCGCCGCCGAGCCAGGCCAGCCTCACCCGCATGCTCCAGCGCCTGGGCGTGGTGCAGATCGACTCGGTCAACGCTCTGGTCCGCTCCCACTATCTGCCGCTGTTCTCCCGCCTGGGCAACTACCCGCAGGCCGCCCTCGACCAGCTCGCCTGGGGCAAGAACCGTCAGCGCCGGGTGTTCGAGTATTGGGGCCACGAAGCATCCCTGTTGCCGCTGGAGCTGTATCCGCTGATGCGTTGGCGCATGGCCCACGCCACGCAAGGCCAGGGCATCTATCGGCAACTGGCTGCGTTCGGCCGCGAGCGGCGTGAGGTGATCGACCGGGTGCTGGCGGCGGTGCGCGACCAGGGTGCCTTGGGCGCGGGCAGTCTGTCCACGCGGCAGGAGCGCGCCGGGCCCTGGTGGGACTGGAGCGAGGAAAAGCACGCGCTGGAATGGCTGTTCGCCGCTGGCGAGGTCACGGTGGCCGGGCGTCGTGGTTTCGAGCGCCTGTACGACCTACCTGAACGGGTCTTGCCGACGGCCATTCTCGATCAGCCTCCGGTCAGCGAAACCGAGGCGCATCAGGGGCTGATGCTGCACGCTGCCGGCGCGTTGGGCGTGGCCACCGAGCACGACCTGCGCGACTACTTCCGCCTGGCGCCGCAACAGAGCAAGGCCGCGCTGGTCGAGCTGCTGGCGGACGGGCGCTTGCAGGTCTGCGCCGTGCAAGGCTGGAAACAGCCAGCCTATGTCGCGGGCACGCCACGGATTCCCCGGCGAATCGAGGCCAGCGCCTTGCTCTCGCCGTTCGATTCACTGGTCTGGGCGCGCAGTCGCACCGAGCGCTTGTTCGATTTCCGCTATCGCCTGGAGATCTACACCCCGGCGCACAAACGGGTGTATGGCTACTACGTGCTGCCGTTTCTGTACGAGGGCCGCATCGTTGCGCGCCTGGACCTGCGCGCCGAACGCGCCCATGGATGCCTGGCGGTGCATGCCGTGCATGAAGAGCAAGCAGGGCTGGGGGAGGAGGGTTACCAGGCGCTGGTAGCCGCTTTGCACGCGCTGGCCGGTTGGCTTGGCCTGGAGCGGGTGCGGCTCGACTGCCCCCGTGTCGAGGGCAGCCGGTTGCGTCAGGCGCTGCTCAGCGGCGTACCTGCTTGAGGGTTTCGGCGATCAGGAAGGCCAGTTCCAGCGACTGATCGGCGTTCATGCGCGGGTCACAGTGGGTGTGGTAGCGGTCGCAGAGGGCATCCTCGGTGATCGGCCGGGCGCCGCCGATGCACTCGGTGACGTTCTGCCCGGTCATCTCGATATGGATGCCGCCGGCATGGCTGCCTTCGGCCTGGTGCACCTGGAAGAACTGCTTGACCTCGTCGAGGATCTGCGCGAAATCGCGGGTCTTGTAGCCGCTGCTGGCCTTGATGGTGTTGCCGTGCATCGGGTCGGAGCTCCACAGCACCTGGCGCCCCTCGCGCTGCACGGTACGGATCAACCCCGGCAGGTGGTCGCCGACCTTGCCGGCGCCCATGCGCACGATCAGGTTGAGACGACCTGGGTCGTTGTCCGGGTTGAGCACATCGATCAGGCGGATCAGCTCTTCGGGGTTCATGCTCGGGCCGACCTTGACCCCGATCGGATTGTGCACGCCGCGCAGGAACTCGACGTGGGCGCCGTCCAGCTGGCGAGTGCGGTCGCCGATCCACAGCATGTGCGCCGAGCAGTCGTAGTGATCGCCAGTCAGGCTGTCGCGGCGCACGAAGGCTTGCTCGTAGTTGAGCAGCAGCGCTTCGTGGGCGGTGAAGAAACTGGTTTCACGCAGCTGTGGCGCGCTGTCCAGGCCACAGGCGCGCATGAACGCCAAGGTTTCGTCGATGCGGTTGGCCAACTGATGGTACTTGTCGGCCAGCGCCGAGTTGGCGATGAAGTCCAGGTTCCACTTGTGCACCTGGTGCAGGTCGGCGAAGCCGCCCTGGGCGAAGGCCCGCAGCAGGTTGAGGCTGGCGGTGGCCTGGTGGTAGGCCTGCAGCAGGCGCTCCGGATCGGGCGCGCGGCTGGCGGCGTCGAAGCCGATGCCGTTGACGATGTCGCCACGGTACGCCGGCAGCGTGACATTGCCGATGGTCTCGTCATTGGCCGAGCGTGGCTTGGCGAACTGTCCTGCCATGCGCCCGACCTTGACCACCGGGCAGCCGGCGGCGAAGGTCATGACGATGGCCATCTGCAGCAGCACCTTGAAGGTGTCGCGGATCTTCGCCGCCGAGAACTCGGCGAAGCTCTCGGCGCAGTCGCCGCCCTGGAGCAGGAACGCCCGGCCCTGGGTGACCTCGGCGAACTGGCGGCGCAGCTCACGGGCTTCGCCGGCGAACACCAGCGGCGGGTAGCTGGCCAGCGTCTGCTCGACCTTGGCCAGGTGCGCGGCGTCAGGGTAGGCGGGTTGTTGCTGGATCGGCAGGGCGCGCCAGCTGTCGGGGCTCCAGGGGTGGGTCATCGCAGGCTCTATCTATTCTGTGGGTTCAGGCGTACCTGCCATGGTACAGCCGCCGGCGTGCTTGTTGCACCACCGGCATTGGCGGACAATGCGCGTTTTGCGCAGGCGGTGGTGGGATGGCGACGGAGCGGGAAGAGCGGCTGCTGGCACGGGTCGAGGATGCCTTTGGCATCATCAGCGTGTACGAGGTGGAGGATTACCGCTTCCTCGAGTTCGGCGACGCCATCGAGCAGAGCTGCACCTTCATGGCCGATCCCAGCTGGCTGGAGTACGACTACACCCGCGCCATGCTGGTCGGCGCGCTGTGCCATGAGCAGCCCGAGAGCGCGCTGTTCCTCGGCCTGGGCGCCGGCACCCTGACCCAGGCCTGCCTGAAGTTCCTGCCCCTGGAGGATGTCGAAGCCATCGAGCTGCGTCCCGACGTGCCGCGCCTGGCCATGGAGTACCTGGGCCTGGACGACGATCCGCGTCTGTACGTGCGGGTGGGCGATGCCATCGAGCTGCTGCCCACGGCGGAGAAAACCGACCTGCTGTTCGTCGACCTCTATACCGATCATGGGCCGGGTGTCGCGCACCTGGCCTGGGGCTTCCTGGAGAATTGCCAGAAGCAGCTCAACCCCGGGGGCTGGCTGGTGATCAACCAGTGGGCCGGCGACGATGGCCGGCCGTTGGGCGCGGCATTGCTGCGCGGGCTGTACCACCGGCACTACTGGGAGTTGCCGGTGAAGGAGGGCAATGTGATCTTGCTGGTGCCGGCAGACCTGGAGCAGCGTCTGGACATCGATGGCCTGCGCGCCCGGGCCGAGGCGCTGGCGCCGCGGTTGGGGTATTCGCTGGAGTACCTGATCAAGGAAGTCAGGCCGGCCACTTGAACACCATGCTGGCCTCTTCGCCGGTAAACCCGCTCCCACAGGCTCTGCGCCAATCCCTGTGGGAGCGGGTTTACCCGCGAAGAGGGCGAAACAGGTGCCACGAGGAAACGATTCAGCTTTCTTCCTGCGATGGCCGGATACTGGCCTTTTTCACTGAAATATTTCTCACGGTTTTCGGCGAATTCGGGTATAGTACGCGCCGGTCTTTCAGCGGACCTCAAAATCAGGTGGTGCAAATCCTCCGAATCCAGCTTCGGCTGCGCGTCCGCTAGGCGGACTTCCCCAAGACGTTCCCATTTTCAATCGTTTTCGCAAATCCCCGCCGCCAAAGCTGCCTGGGTGACCTTCTGGTCTTTCAAGGCATGTGCAGTTTTGGAGCATGGGTCTTTGCGGATGCACCTAGAGGCAGACCCATGACCCAGGAAACCGGCGGATTCGCCGCTCTCGATCTCAATCCGAACATCGTTGCTGCCGTCCTGGCCACCGGCTATGAAGAGCCGTCGGCCATCCAGCAACAGTCGATCCCGATCATCCTCGCCGGTCACGACATGATCGGCCAGGCGCAGACTGGCACCGGCAAGACCGCTGCCTTCGCCCTGCCGATCCTCAACAAGATCGACGTGAGCAAGCGCGAACCGCAAGCCCTGATCCTGGCGCCAACCCGTGAGTTGGCGCTGCAAGTAGCCACCGCTTTCGAAACCTACGCCAAGCAGATGCCGGGCGTTAACGTGGTGGCCGTGTACGGTGGTGCCCCGATGGGCCCACAGCTGCGTGCCATTCGCAATGGCGCACAGATCGTCGTCGCCACCCCTGGTCGTCTGTGCGACCACCTGCGCCGTGACGAAAAAGTCCTGTCCACCGTGCAGTACCTGGTACTGGACGAAGCGGACGAGATGCTCAAGCTCGGCTTCATGGACGACCTCGAAGTGATCTTCGACGCCATCCCCGCGTCGCGCCAGACCGTGCTGTTCTCCGCCACCCTGCCGTCGTCGATCCGTTCGATCGCCGAGCGTCATCTGCGCGAGCCCAAGCACGTCAAGATCCAGAGCAAGACCCAGACCGTCACCGCGATCGACCAGGCCCACCTGATGGTCCACGCCGACCAGAAGATCCCGGCCGTGCTGCGTCTGCTGGAAGTCGAGGAATTCGACGCGCTGATCGCCTTCGTGCGTACCAAGCAAGCCACCCTGGACCTGGCCGCCGCGCTGGAAGCCAAGGGCTACAAGGCTGCCGCGCTGAACGGCGACATCGCCCAGAACCAGCGTGAGCGCGTGATCGACTCGCTCAAGGATGGTCGCCTGGACATCGTCGTCGCCACCGACGTCGCTGCCCGTGGCCTGGACGTGCCGCGCATCACCCACGTGTTCAACGTCGACATGCCGTACGACCCGGAGTCCTACGTACACCGCATCGGCCGTACCGGCCGTGCCGGTCGCGATGGCCGCGCGCTGCTGCTGGTCACCCCGCGCGAGCGCCGCATGCTGCAGGTGATCGAGCGTGTCACCGGGCAGAAAGTCGCTGAAGCTCGCCTGCCTAACCCGCAAGCCGTGCTGGATGCGCGCATCAAGAAGCTGACCAAGAGCCTGGCGCCGCTGGTGGCCGAGTCCGAGGCCAGCCACGGCGAGCTGTTCGACCGTCTGACCGCCGACCTGGGTTGCACCCCGCGTGCCCTGGCCGCGGCCCTGCTGCGCAAGGCCACCAACGGCCAGGCGCTGGATCTGGCTTCGGTGGAGCGCGAGCAGCCGCTGGTACCGACCTATGCCCCGCGTGAGCGTGGTGAGCGTACCGAGCGCGGCGAGCGTCCGGACCGTGGTGACCGCGAGCGCCGCGCGCCGATGCCGCTGGCCGAAGGCCGCGTGCGTTGCCGTACCGCCCTGGGTGCCCGTGATGGCATCGCCGCCAAGAACCTGCTGGGCGCGATCCTCAACGAAGGTGGCCTGGCGCGTGATGCCATCGGCCGCATTCAGGTGCGTGACAGCTTCAGCCTGGTCGAGCTGCCGGAAGACGGCCTTGAGCGCCTGCTGACCAAGCTCAAGGACACCCGCGTTGCCGGCAAGCAGCTGAAGCTGCGCCGCTACCGCGAGGACTGATCCTGGCGCTGCAATGAAAAATCCCCGGCCTGTTGGTCGGGGATTTTTTTTGCCTGTTCCGGCCTCTTCGCGGGTGTCGCGCCAGGCTGGAGCCTGCGGGAGCGGGTTTACCCGCGAAGAGGCCCGTCAGTCGAACCGATAGATATCCATTCCCAGCGCCCCCAGCGTGAACCCCTGGTGCACGATGCCAAACTGCCCGCCAGCCCCCATGGCAAAGAACAACGGCAGCAGATGTTCATCGCTGGGATGATTGCGCGCCGCAAACGGCGCCTGTCGCCGATAGTCCACGAGTGCGACCTCGTCATCGGCCCCCAGTTGTGCCACTACCCAGTCACGAAAAGCCCGCGCCCAAGGCTCGACCGCATCCGCTCCTGCATGCCAGTCCAGTTCACCCAGGTTGTGGGTGATGCTGCCCGAGCCGATCAGCAGGATACCTTCCTCGCGTAGCGCCGCCAGGGCCTGGCCGACTTTCAGTTGCAGGGCGGGGCCGGCCTGGCTGGGCAGCGACACCTGGATCACCGGGATATCCGCCTGCGGGTACATCAGTGACAGCGGTACCCAGGCGCCGTGATCGAATGGCCGTTGGTCATCCAGCTTGGCCCCCAGCCGCTCGGCAATCCGACGGGCCAGTGCCGGTTCGCCAGGTGCCGGGTACTGCACGGCGTAGAGCGCGGCAGGAAAGCCATGGAAGTCATGCCAGGTCCGTGGCTGCGGATTGGCCATGACCAGCAGCTCGCGGCTCTCCCAATGCGCCGACACCAGCACGATCGCCTTCGGCCGGGGCAGGGCGCGGGCCAACCCGGCCAGCGCCGGGCCGCTGGCGCCCGGTTGCAGGGCGAGCATGGGCGAACCGTGGGAAATGAACAGGCTGGGCAGCATGGCGGGGTCCTGGCAGGTAAGATGCTGCCATCTTCGATCAGCCTACGATCGAGATCCAATATAAGTTTTTACAGCTACTTATCGAAAAAGCGGGAGGGTTCATGGAGCCAGCGTTTTGGCACAAGCGGTGGGCGGACAACCAGATCGGCTTTCACCAACCCCAGGTGAATCCGTACCTGCAGGCGCACTGGCCGACGCTGGGCCTGGCCCAGGGCTCGCAGGTGCTGGTGCCGCTGTGTGGCAAGAGCCTGGACCTGCTCTGGCTGGCCGCCCAAGGCTATCGGGTGCTGGGGGTGGAGCTGTCGCGCAGGGCGGTGGCGGACTTCTTCACCGAACATGGCCTGGTGGCGCAGATTGTCCAGCACGGTGCCTTCGAGGTGTGGCGCAGCGACGAGGTGGAGCTGTGGTGCGGGGACGTGTTCGCGCTGCGCGCCGAGGATCTGGCGGATTGCGCAGGGGTATATGACCGGGCGGCGCTGATCGCTTTGCCGCTGGCGATGCGCGAGCGCTACATGGCGTTGTTGGGCGAGCAGTTACCGGCGGCCTGTCGGGGGCTGCTGGTGACCCTGGATTACGATCAGGGATTGATCGACGGGCCGCCGTTCTCGGTGCCGGACGCCGAAGTGCGGGCTGGGTTTGCCGGGTGGTGGGTCGATGAGGTGGAGGCGCGGGAGATCCTGGGCGAGAGTCCGAAGTTTTTGAAGGCTGGTGTTGAAAGCCTGGTAGAGCGAGTCTATCGGCTAGGACGCTGAGCTGGCACTGTCGCGCTGGGAACTGTCCCCTGTGGGAGCGGCCTTGCCGAGGCGTCGGACCGGTCGGAAAGGGGCGCGCAGCGGCTCCAGATTCTGAGTCACCATCGAAATTGCCGGGGCTGCTACGCAGCCCTTTCGCGACACAAGGCCGCTCCTACAGGGGGTGGCGACATGACAAACAAAAGGGCGACCGAAGTCGCCCTTTCTTGTTGCTGCCAGGATCAGCCGCGACGGCGCAGTGCGTCGATGCGTTCTTCCAGCGGCGGGTGGCTCATCAGCAGGCCGGCCAGGCCGTGCTTGAGGCCGCCATTGATGCCGAAGGCCTTCAGGGTGTCGGGCATGTGCACCGGCAAGCCTTGCTCCGAGCGCAGGCGCTGCAGGGCGCCGATCATCGCACCGGTGCCGGCCAGTTGCGCGCCGGCTTCGTCGGCGCGGAACTCACGGCGGCGCGAGTACCACATGACGATGATGCTGGCGAGGATACCCAGGACCAGCTCGGCGACGATGGTCGTGATGAAGTAGGCGATGCCGTGGCCTTCTTCGTTCTTGAAGATCGCCCGGTCGACGAAGTTGCCGATGATGCGGGCGAAGAACATCACGAAGGTGTTCACCACGCCCTGCATCAGCGCCATGGTGACCATGTCGCCGTTGGCCACATGGCCGATCTCGTGCGCCAGCACCGCGCGCACCTCGTCGGGCGAGAAGCGCTCGAGCAGGCCCTGCGAGACCGCCACCAGGGCGTCGTTGCGGTTCCAGCCGGTGGCGAAGGCGTTGGCCTCGTAGGCCGGGAAGATACCCACCTCGGGCATCTTGATGCCGGCTTCGCGGGACAGCTCCTCGACCGTCTGCAGCAGCCATTGCTCGTGGCGGGTGCGAGGCTGGGTGATGATCTGGGTGCCGGTGGTCATCTTCGCCATCCACTTGGAGATGAACAGCGAGACCAGCGAGCCAGCGAAACCGAACACGGCGCAGAAGACCAGCAGCTTGCCGAGGTCGAGGTCGACCCCGTTGGCGGCCATGAACCCGTTGAAGCCGAACAGGCTCAGGGTAATGCTTGCAACCAGCACCACCGCGAGGTTGGTGGCTACAAACAACAGAATGCGCATCATGGTTGTTACGTTCTCCTGACGGATAAGTTCGTTGCGTACTGCGGGGTATATAAGGGGGAGGGCGCGGCTATTCAACCGGGCGACTATTTCAAACTGTGTACGGCGGAGTATGGCAGAGGATGCCGTGAGGGCTTTGTGAGAGAGCGTTGCAGGATGTAAGGCAAAAGCATCGCGGGGCAAACCCGCTCCCACGCTGGACAGCGTGGGAGCGGGCTTGCCCCGCGATAGCGATTTCGCTTACTGCGAATAGGTCCGCAGGAAATTGCCGATCCGGCCGATGGCCTGCTCGAGGTCATCCACCCGCGGCAGCGTCACCACGCGGAAGTGGTCCGGCCACGGCCAGTTGAACGCGGTGCCCTGGACGATCAGCAGCTTCTCCGACAGCAGCAGGTCGAGCACGAACTTCTCGTCGTTGTGGATCGGGCAGACCTTCGGGTCGATCTTGGGGAAGGCGTACAGCGCGCCCATGGGCTTGACGCAGCTCACCCCGGGGATCGAATTGAGCAGCTCGTAGGTGCGGTTGCGCTGCTCCAGCAGGCGGCCGGGCGGCAGCACCAGATCATTGATGCTCTGGTAGCCGCCCAGGGCGGTCTGGATCGCGTGCTGGGCCGGCACGTTGGCGCACAGGCGCATGTTGGCCAGCATGTCGATGCCTTCGATGTAGCTCTGGGCATGGTGCTTGGGCCCGGAGATGATCAGCCAGCCGGAGCGGAAACCGGCCACGCGGTAGGACTTGGACAGGCCGTTGAAGGTCAGGCACAGCAGGTCCGGGGCCAGCGACGCGGTGCTGATGTGCACGGCCTCGTCGTAGAGAATCTTGTCGTAGATCTCGTCGGAGAACACCACCAGGTTGTGCTGGCGCGCCAGCTCCAGCATGCCCAGCAGCAGCTCTTTGGAGTACACCGCGCCGGTGGGGTTGTTCGGGTTGATGATCACCAGGGCCTTGGTATTCGGGGTGATCTTGGCCTTGATGTCCTCGAGGTCCGGGAACCAGTCGGCCTGCTCGTCGCACAGGTAGTGCACCGGCTTGCCGCCGGCCAGGCTCACGGCGGCGGTCCACAGCGGGTAGTCGGGCGCCGGGATCAGCACTTCGTCGCCGTTGTTGAGCAGCGCCTGCATCGACATGACGATCAGCTCCGATACGCCGTTGCCGAGGTAGATGTCCTCGATGCCGACGCCTTCGATCTGCTTCTGCTGGCAATACTGCATGACCGCCTTGCGCGCGCTGAACAGGCCCTTGGAATCGCTGTAGCCCTGGGCGGTGGGCAGGTTGCGAATCACGTCCTGCAGGATCTCGTCCGGCGCCTCGAAACCAAACGGCGCCGGGTTGCCGATGTTCAGCTTGAGGATGCGGTGGCCTTCCTCTTCCAGGCGTTTGGCGTGCTTGAGCACTGGGCCGCGAATGTCGTAGCAGACATTGGCGAGCTTGTTCGATTTGCTGAACTGCATGATGAGATCCCGAGTGAGAATACGCGTTGCGCCGCCGTGCAAAGGTTTGAAAGGGCGCGGCGCGGGTGCCAGACTTGCTGTCTTGCACACGAAGCCAACTAATATACGTGCCACCCGCGCCAGGGAAAAGACAGCGCGAGGTGAAATTCAGCCTGCCGAGGTCCCACCATGCAAAAGATCGACAAAACCCTGGAAGAATGGCGCGCGATGCTCGATCCGGCCCAGTACCAGGTGTGCCGGCTCAAGGGCACCGAACGGCCGTTCAGCGGCAAGTACAACGGCGAGCGCCGCGACGGCATCTATCACTGCATCTGCTGCGACCTGCCGCTGTTCGACGCCAAGGCCAAGTTCGACTCAGGCTGCGGCTGGCCGAGCTTCTACGAGCCGATCGAAGAGGCCGCGATGATCGAGATCCGCGACACCTCCCACGGCATGATCCGCACCGAAGTCACCTGCGCGCAATGCGACGCCCACCTGGGGCATGTGTTCCCCGACGGTCCGCCACCGACCGGCTTGCGCTATTGCATCAATTCGGTGTGCCTGGACCTCAAACCGCGCGACTGAAGGAGCACGAGCATGGCCGATGCATTGCTGGACATCCCCTGCGTCACCCTGGGTGGCGAGCAGAAAGTGCTGGGCGACTACGCCGGCAAGGCGCTGCTGGTGGTCAACACCGCCAGTCAGTGCGGTTTCACCCCGCAGTACAAGGGCCTCGAGCGCCTGTGGCAGGACTACCGCGACCAGGGCCTGGTGGTGCTGGGTTTCCCCTGCAACCAATTCGGCAAGCAGGAACCGGGCGATGCCAAGGAGATCGCGCAGTTCTGCGAACTCAATTTTGGCGTGAGTTTTCCGTTGTTTCGCAAGATCGAGGTCAACGGCCCCGGCGCCCACCCCTTGTTCGCCGAGCTCAAGCGCCGGGCGCCGGGCGTGCTGGGGACGCAGAAGATCAAGTGGAACTTCACCAAGTTTCTGGTCGACCCGCGCAGCGGCAAGGTCAGCCGATTCGCCCCGACCACCAAGCCCGAGGCGCTGAAGTCGGCGATCGAGCCGCTGCTCAGCCGCTGACCGGCACCCAGTGATCGATCAGCGCCAGCAGTTCCTCGCGGCGAAACGGCTTGGCCAGGTAGTCGTTCATGCCCGCGGCCCGACAGCGCTCGCGTTCCTCGGGCATGGCGTTGGCGGTCAGCGCGACGATCGGCAGCTCCGGCCAGCGCCCGCTCTGGCGGATGCGCCGGCTGGCCTCGTAGCCGTCCATCACCGGCATGTTGCAGTCCATCAGCACCAGGTCGAACGCGCCCTGTTCGAGCAGCTCCAGGGCCTCCACGCCATGGGCGGCCACCTGCACCTGGCAACCGAGCTTGCCGAGCATGCCCTTGGCCACCAGTTGGTTCACCGGGTTGTCCTCGACCAGTAGTATCCGCGCGCGGCGCTCCGGCGTTGCCGGCACCTCATGGGGCAGCGGCATGCTGGGTTCGCCCTGCAGGGTGCGGCGCAGGGTCTGGTACAGCGCGTTGCGCGCCAGGGGGCGGGCCAGTTGCTGTAACGGCGCCAGTTCCATGGCCTGTTCGCTGGGCAGGAAGTTGCCGTAGGCGGTCACCAGCAGGATCGGCGCCTGCACGGCGGGACGCAGGTCCAGCACATGATCCAGGTCGTCGGTGATCAGCAGGTCGACGGGGCTGTCGCCCATCTCGTTGGCCGTGTCGTGACGAACATAGTCCAGCCCCCAGCGCGGCAACAGCTCGCGCAGCAGCTCGGCCAGGCCGCTGCCACGGTTGCCCAGGGCCACCACGCGCCCGGACAGGGGGGCGGGAGGGATCGCCTCGGTGTGCGCGGGGAGCGGCAGGTCGGCGCTGAAGCGGCTGCCGAAACCGGTCTCGGAGTGAATGTTCAGGTGCCCCTGCATGGCCTTGCACAGGTTGCGCGTCAGGGCCAGGCCCAGGCCGGTGCCGCCATATTGGCGGGTGATGCCGGCGCCGGCCTGGGTGAACGGCTGGAAGATCCGCGCCTGGGCTTCCTCGGGAATGCCGATGCCGGTGTCGCAGACTTCCAGGCGCACGCCGCCGACTATGGTGGTCAGGCGCACATCGACGCGACCGAAGCGGGTGAACTTGAGCGCGTTGGACAGCAGGTTGCTGACGATCTGTCGCACCCGGGTCGGGTCGCCCAGCACCGAGCTGGGAAAGTCCGGGGCGATCAGGCAGGTCAGCTCGACGCTGGGCGCGGCGTTCTGCGAGAGCAGGTTGGCGGTGTCCTCGACCATCGCCCCGAGATCGAAAGGGATGCGTTCGAGCTCCAGTTGCCCGGCGTCGAACTTGGACAGATCGAGAATATCGTTGAGCAGTTCCACCAGTACCTTGCCCGAGTCGTGGGCGATCGACAGCTGCTGGCGCTGCTCGGCGGCCAGGCCGCTGTCCAGGGCCAGGGCGATCATGCCGAGCATGCCGTTGAGCGGCGTGCGGATCTCGTGGCTCATGTTGGCCAGGAAGGCGGCCCGCGCCTGGGCCATGTCCAGGGCACGCTGGCGAGCCTCGTCGAGCTCCTGGTTGGACAGGCTCAGGCGGCTGTTGCTGGCCTTGAGCTCGTCGGTACGGGCCGAGACGATGTCTTCCAGCTCGTTGAGATAGTGGGTCAGGCGGTTTTCCGCGCTGCGTCGCTGCTGGATCTCGGTGGCCATGCTGACGAACTGTTGGTTGGCGACCCGCACCAGCACGCCAATTTCGTCGTGCTCATGGCCCTTGGGGCAGTCCACGCGGCTTTGCCTGGGGGTACGCGAGTCGTTGCCGCTGAGCGCGCCGATCACCGTCACCAGCGGCTTGGTCAGCATCAGGTAGAACAGCGCCAGGAGAATCCCGGTGAGCACCAGGCTGCGGGCGAAGCCGTTGACCAGGGTCACCCCGGCGCGGTCGAGGAAGCGCCCGCCGAAGGCGAAGGTGTCGACATCCAGGTAGAGGGTGCCGAGGTATTCCTCGGGCATGTGGGCCAGGAACAGCCGGTCCTGGAACTGGCGCTGCTCGCCGAACAGGAAGTCCGACAGCGGCCGGTAGCGGCTTTCCTGGCGTGGGCGCTGGATGTCGGCCAGCACCGTGTCGTTGTTGTCGATCAGCCGCGCGCGGATCACGGCGGGTGATTTCAGCAGCCCGCCGGTGAGCTCCTGGGCCAGTTCGCTGTCGATGTTGTAGGCGATGCGCGAGGCCGTGTCGTGGCTGATTTTCAGCAGCGCCTGAATTTCACGGTTGATGGACGCGTCTTCGCTGGCATAATCGATGCCGATCTGGATGAGACTGAGCAATGTTCCCAGGATGAAGCCGACCAGGACTGTCAACCGGGCTTGCTTGTATGACAGGCGATTGGTGAACTTTATATCCATGGGTCCCAAGCCGGTTACTTGCTCCTGCGCTGCGCAAGCATAGCCGATCAGCCCTGGCTGCTGGCGGGTCTGTCGAACATTCAGCTTCTGACCGTGCCGGCCCCTTCGTGGGTAAACCCGCTCCCACAAGGTCGATCTCCCTCTGTGGGAGCGGGTTTACCCACGAAGGGGCCGGCACGGTATCGAAACCTGACTTGCTAGGAGCCATCATGGACGCTCGCTTCACCGCTTTTCTCGACCGCGCCGAATCTGTTCTCGCCCGCCTCGAACCCCTGCTGCCGGCCCCGCGCCCGGACATCGACTGGACTCGCACCCTGGCCGCCCGCTGGCAGCGCGACGGCCGCAGCGGTTATCTGATGCCGCTGGAGGTCAGCCTCGATATCCGCCTGTCCGACCTGATCGGCGTCGACCAGCAGCGCGAGCAACTGGGCCGCAACACCCACCAGTTCATCAGCGGCATGCCTGCCAACCACGCGTTGCTGTGGGGCTCGCGCGGCACCGGCAAGTCGTCGCTGGTGCGCGCGCTGCTGGCCGAGCATGCCGCAGAGGGCCTGCGCCTGATCGAGATCGAGCGTGACCACTTGGCCGACCTGCCAAGGGTGGTCGAGCAACTGCACAAGCTCGAGCAGCGCTTCATCCTGTTCTGCGACGACCTGTCGTTCGAGGCCGGGGAGGGCGACTACCGGGTGCTCAAGAGCGTGCTCGACGGCTCGCTGGAGCAGGCGCCGGACAACGTGCTGCTGTACGCCACCTCCAATCGCCGCCACCTGGTGCCGGAGAAACAGAGCGACAACGAGAACTGGAAGATGGTCGACGGCGAGCTGCACCCCAACGAGGCGGTGGAAGACAAGATCGCCCTGTCCGATCGTTTCGGCCTGTGGCTGTCGTTCTACCCGTTCTCCCAGGAGCACTTCCTCAACGTGGTCGAGCACTGGATCGGCCAGCTGGCGCGAACTGCCGGCCTGCGCTGGCAGCGTGACGAAGCCCTGGACATTCTCGCCGTGCGCTGGGCCACCGGCCGTGGCAACCGTAATGGCCGTTGTGCCTATCAGTTCGCCCGCTACTGGGTCGGGCTGCAATTGCTGGAGCAGAAATAAATGATCGACCTCAACGCCAGTGGCCAGGGCCTCGATGGCTACGACCTGCTGGCCGCGCAAGTACAGGCGCTGTTTGCCGACGAGCGCGACTTCATCGCCAATGCCGCGCAGTTCTCGGCCTTTCTCTACAACCAGGTCGAGGACCTGAACTGGGCTGGCTTCTATATCAACCGCGACGAAGAGCTGGTGCTCGGCCCGTTCCAGGGCCAGGTGGCCTGCGTGCGCATCCCGTTCGGTCGGGGCGTTTGTGGCGCGGCGGCGGCGACGCGCGAAACCCAGCGGGTCGAGGATGTGCATGCATTTGCCGGGCATATCGCCTGTGACAGCGCGTCCAACAGCGAGCTGGTGATTCCGTTGGTCAAGGCGGGGCGGTTGATCGCCGTGCTCGATCTGGACAGCCCGAAGCTGGCACGCTTCAGCGCGGCCGACCAGGCGGGGCTGGAGCGGTTGGTCGAGGTGTTCCTCGAGTTGACCAATTGCTGAAATGAAGAAGGGGCCTGCGAAGGCCCCTTTCTATATCAAGATCGCTGGGGGCTGCTTCGCAGCCCTTTCGCGACACAAGGCCGCTCCACAGGCGACCGCGATCCCCTGTAGGAGCGGCCTTGTGTCGCGAAAGGGGCGCAAAGCGCCCCCAGGATATGTCAGGCAACCAATCAGTCGTAGATCGCCTTCTTCTTCCAGGTCTCATCCTCGTCGGTCTTGAGCCCCTGGGTCAGCGCGTTCTCGTCGTTCTCCGCCGGCTCCATCTGGTCCAGCACCTGGGCATTGGCCCGGGCCAGCAGTTTTTCCAGGTAGGTCAGCTGCTCTTCATACTGTTTGGGCTCAGGCTGCTTGCGCAGGTATTGCACGCCACGCTCGAAGGCCAGGCGTGCCTGGCCGGGCTGGCCCTGCTGCAGGGCCTGTTGGCCCAGGTTGTTGAAGAACTCGATATGCAGCAGCACCAGGATGTGGCGGATCTCCTTGACCCAGTACTTGCCTTCGTTGGTGGCCAGGAAGCCTTCCTGGGTGGCGCGCACGATCTGGTTGTGCAGCAGCTCCAGCAGGAAGCGCACGTCCTTGGCCTTGACCTCGGTCTGGATCGGCGCGGGCGGGTTGTTCACCGCAATCCGCTCACCCTGGGCGATCAGCCCCTCGAGCTCGGCGATGCGTGCCTTGAGATCGCCGCTGTGCTTGTCCAGGGCCAGCTGGCGCTGGTTGAGGTTCAGCTCCAGCCGGGTCAGCAGCAGCTTGAGCGCGGGCGTCATGAACTGGCCGGGGAAGGTTTCGGTGATTTCGCCACAGCGACGCAGGCGGTCGGCCAGTTCGACCTTGAGCCGTGCGCGTTCGAGCTTGCCGTTTTCGACCACATTGTTGAGGTAGCCGATCACGATCAGTAACGCGATACCCGCCACGATGAGCAGGGTGATCAGAAGTGGTGTCACCGTTAACGCCTCATGAAGAAGTTTTGCATCTATCGAGAGTGTAGTGAGTCCGCCCGGAGGCGAACAGTGCAGCCGGGCGGAACGACCGCACCCTGTGGGTGCGGGTTCACCCGCGAAGCAGCCGACACGGTCGCTACAGGTATCTGTATCGGCCAAAGCCCCGATTCCTACAGGGTGATGGCGCCTGGCCATGAGCTTGCCGAGCCGCCGTCAGAAAATCAACGCCAATCCCCGGACGCATCCTGCATCAGTGGGTATGACGTCGGGAAGTCATTGATTTAAATAAATTTCTATAAAGGGGTTGACGGCTTTCCATGGCATCCATAGAATGCGCGCCACTTGCAGCGTAAAGCACACAGCGAAGCGCGGCAGGCAGTGAATGTTGTAGTGTGTCCCCTTCGTCTAGTGGCCTAGGACACCGCCCTTTCACGGCGGTAACAGGGGTTCGAGTCCCCTAGGGGACGCCAATGCGGGAATAGCTCAGTTGGTAGAGCACGACCTTGCCAAGGTCGGGGTCGCGAGTTCGAGTCTCGTTTCCCGCTCCAGTTTCTCCGGCACTGCCTCGGCAGGGCGGGAAAAGAAAATCCAGGCTGAATCGCGAGGTTCATGTTCTGGTGCGCTGAAAAGCGTTGGGTATGTCCCCTTCGTCTAGTGGCCTAGGACACCGCCCTTTCACGGCGGTAACAGGGGTTCGAGTCCCCTAGGGGACGCCATATTGCGGGAATAGCTCAGTTGGTAGAGCACGACCTTGCCAAGGTCGGGGTCGCGAGTTCGAGTCTCGTTTCCCGCTCCAGTTTGAAAGGCATCGCTTCTGGCGGTGCAGGTGGTGAAGGCCTTCAAGGCGCTTCACGCCACATGCGGTAAAGCTTCACCCTGCGGGAATAGCTCAGTTGGTAGAGCACGACCTTGCCAAGGTCGGGGTCGCGAGTTCGAGTCTCGTTTCCCGCTCCAAATTGAAAACGCCACTTCGTTTGAAGTGGCGTTTTTTTTGCTTGCGATAATGTCCGATTGATGTGCCCAAGGGCACGTGCAATGCATCATTGCCGCACCTCCACGGACGAGGTGGCGGGATCCTTGTTGCTGGTGTTGAGCTGGCCTACGGCACGTAGGCCGACGGAGGCGATGGCGCCCCCTGCGCCTATCCTGCGTGGCACCTTGTTCGCGATCCTTGCCGTTGCCGAGACCGCGGCGGTCGGTGTGGCGATGGTGGGAGACATGCCTACCGCACCCAGCGTGCTGTTGATCACACCCGGCACCGTGGCCTGCAGCCCGGAAGACACGGAGCGTAAACCCAGCAACCGAGTCACGCTATTGGTGACAAGGTTTGGGCTAAGGATGCTGAGCATCGACGCATATCCGGAGTATTCGGCGATCTTCAAGGCTAGGGGGTTGTTGGCGAACATTCCAATCCCTTGAGATACGGTCGATATCAGGCCAGCGGCGGCGCCAGCGACGCTTACTGCGGTTCCGGAGGCGGCGGCTACGGTTGCAGTGAAGCCGACCGCGCCAGCGATTGCCGGGGCCGCCGCGCCTGCGGTAAGGACCGTGGCCACCGTCGCGACCACCGTCATGATGGCTCCAAGAATGAAGCCGAAGATGGCGCCGAGCATCGACCGTCCCGCCCCCATTGCCGCATAGTTTTCCGGTGTCTGGCTCAACTGGAAGTAGCGACCGGTCGGGTCTCGCAGACCGATCGGATTGCCTGCGACATACGCATAGCGGTTCAGGCCGCCCGCTTCGAATGGGCTGAGCGAGTCCGGGCCCTGGAAGCGCATCAATGCCGGGTTGTAGGCCCGATAGCCCTGGCCGAGCAGGTACCAGCCTGTGTCCGGGTCGACGAATTCGCCGTTGTAGCCAAGCAGGCATTTCAGTGGATGAGCGTCCGTGCGTTCACCGTATGCCCCGTAGGATGCCTGACGCAGGTTCTGGCCTTGACTCTCGGCGATCACGCTCTGGCTGGCGTTGCAGCGCAACAGCAAGGTTGTGTCGGCGCCCCCGCTTTGCTGCTGGCCCAACGGGCGATCCTGGTCGTAAAGGATCGAGGTCTGCAACGCATCGCGAATGGCCACGCTCAGTCGGTTGTCCTGGAAGACCAGACGGGTTTGCGCGCCGTCGGCATGCCCAAGAGCGTGCAGCTGGCCATGGGCGTCGTAGCGATACTCACAGAGCAGCCTTCCATCGGGGGCATTGACCGACAGCAGGCGGCTGCGCTTGTCATAGCGCATCTGGAACCCGAGGTGATCGTTGAGCAGGTTGCCATTGGCATCGTGGACAAGGGCAACCGCTGGCCTGGCGGCAGGCGGGTCGAAGCTGACCGCCGTGAGTTGGCAGGGGTCGTCGTTTTCGTAGGTGACGCGCAAGGTTTCGGTGGACGTGTCGCTGAAGCGGGTTTCGCAGCGCTCGATGTTGTGGAAGGCGCCGTACGTGAAGTGCTGGCCCAGGATCTCGCGGCCTTGCCTGTCCTTGGGCAACTGTGTGCCGGCGCACGTGTGCTGGGTCAACTGGCCGAGCTTATCGTAGGTGAAGGTTTCTTCCAGCAGGCTCGTCGAACCCTGGCGCAGGTGCCGGGACGCCAACAGGCCATCCAGGCCCCAGCCTTGCTCCAGCGTCTGGGTCGGCTGGCCGACTTGTTCGAAGGTGCGCAGGACCTCACGGTCCTGGTCGTTGTAATCGATCGTCGTGGTCAGTGTCGTTTGCCCGACCAGGTCCTGGGTGACGGTGCTCCGCGGCCTGCCGAGCCGATCGTAGGTGAACGCTGCCTGCAGGTCGCCTTGCCGGGTCAGGGAAGGGCGTCCGAACTCGTCGTACTCGGTGCGCTTTTCCAACCCGCTGGCGAGGGTCTGCGAAGTTTGCCGGCCCTGCAAGGACGTGGCCTGGGCAATGCTGTAGGTAGTGCCGTCCTCATTGATCCAGTGCCTGGCACTCAAGCGATTGTTCACGTCGTACTCGTAGCGTTGGCTTCCCTCATGGTTGCTGGCGTGGATCAGGCGCGCGCTCCTGGGATGAAAGTCGAAATCACTCACGTCGTCGTCGATTTCGGTGCGCACCGGTGCCTGGGTCAGGTTGGGCGCGTACTGGTATCTGACTTCGTCGCCGGCCGCAGTCCAGCGGCTGGCGGGGAGCGTGCTGCCGTCGCTGTAGGCCAGGGTCTGGCGTTGCCTGCCGACCTTGAGCTCGACGGGGCGTTCCAGCCCGTCGAGTATCTGTTCGCCCAGGATGATCGGGGATGCCGAGGTGGCCGGTGTCACCGAAATGCTCGTTGCCACTTCGCTGCTGCTATGGGCCGCATAGCGCCTGTCCACCTTTGCCCGGTCAGGCCGTTCGGTACTGGTGAGGCGATTCCAGGCGTCATAGTGATGATGTGTGGCGTCGCCCTGCTCGTTGACCTGAGTGCGCAGGTTGCCGAGGCCGTCGTAGCTGAAGACCTGCCTGGCCAGTTCCCGCCCGTCGGCATCGAAGCGCAGGATATGCCTGGGTTCATCGAAGGGGGTGAACCATGTCTCGCGCAGGCCGCTGATCAGCCGGTCGGCACCGGCGGTCTGTCGCCAGGTGCGTTGCACGCGGCCCTCGTGCCGGGCATGGCCGAGCGGATTGGTCTGCTCGTGCACCTCGACACCGTCAGGCTCCGTCGTGCGGCTTAGGTTGCCCCATCCGTCGTAGGCAAAGCGGCGCGTCAGGCATAGCGGTTGCAGCATGCTGGCGTTGTCGAGGGCGTAGTCGGGCAGGTAATCGGTCTGGGTTTCGATGAGCTGGCGGCCGAAGGCGTCATAGTCGGTCGCCAGGATCTCGAACGCACGGGTCGGCTCGTTGTCGTCGATGTGGTCGCGCTGTTGTGTCACCGTGCGTGACAGCCCGTCCACCACGGTGGTGGTGCAGACGCCATGGGCATTGGTCAGACGCTGCTCGGCCTGCTGTCCCGCCCTGGAGCTGAGGGTATAGGCATAGTGACGGGTCGCCTCGTGCTCCTCGCCCGGCGCCACCGTCTCGCTGACCACTCGGCGCAGGGCGTCGTACTGGTAGCGGATCTTCACATCGTTGTCGTCGTAGTTGAGCAGCGGCTCGCCGATCAGGATCGAGTGCTCGAGGGTCTGCACCTTCTTCGTGCCGTCATGGCCGGTGATCGTCTGCTCGGTCACCAGCACCGTCTCACCTTGGGCCAGAGGCTCGGCGCGCTTGCTATAGGCGAATTCGGTGGTGGTGGCTTCTCCGTTGCGGTTCACGGTCCGTTTTGACGGGCGACCGTGGGTGAACGGGGCGCTGGTGTCGATCAGGTGCTCATGCACGGTGACTTCCAACTCCGTCTCCGTCTCCTGTTGTGGGTCCAGACCGGTCTGCAGCAGGGACGCGTAGACGATCTGCCCCAACTCGGTCTTCACCTCCTGCAACTTCTGCGGGGCTAGACCGCGCTGCAGCAAGTACTCGTAGACAATCTGCCCCAGCTCCGTCTTCATCTGCTGCAGGCCTTCTGAGTCCAGCCCGACCTGCACCAGGCGCTCCTCGCAGGCCTCGTGCCAGCCGTTGCCCACGGCGTTCCTCAAGGGGGCGTGGTGGCGGTAGCGGTAGCGCTGGCGCAGTACCGGCGCGTCGG
>NZ_JAOCDM010000086.1 GCF_029840925.1 Pseudomonas sp. GD03858 | reverse complement strand
CAAATGAATGCGCATACAACTTTCAAAACAAACCAACAAACCAACAAACCAACAAACCAACAAACCAACAAACCAACAAACCACAGAATGCAAAAACGCCAGAAGTTCATCTATAAACCCCTGGCGCCCGAAAACCAGACCAGACATCAACCAAACGGCCGCAGCCCCTGCTTCATCCCAAACAGAAACAACAAAAGATCATGATCCGGCTCAGCCCGCGCCACCTGCCCAGGTTTCACCTCACGAGGCGCAGCACACACCCCACCGACCTCAGCCTTGCTGAACACCGTTGGCCTAGGCTGCTCCCAGGCCGCCGCCGCCGCGGTCGTGACCGCCAACGCCGCCACCAGGAACAAAGCTCGAGCGATTTCTAGTTTCATTGCTCTAACCCTTTGACAGCGCTGCCAAACGCCATTTGGTAAAAGTAGAGCAAAGTCTGCCATTCCGCGTCGTTGAACGACGAATGGCGCCGCAACTGACGCAGGTCGTTGTACGCCGCTCGCTGGCAACGAATACGTCGCCGGCACTTCTCCAGATCCAGCAACGCAACCTCGGCCCGGGCCTGCTCACCCTCGCCGATCACCTTGACGAACACGTGCTTGCCATACAGACAGCCGTGCTGCCAATGCCCCAGGTGCATGCGCGCCAGGTTGTCGGCCAGGTCCTTGAGCATGCGCTCGTGCACCACCTGCGCATAGCGTTCGCGGGCACCTTCGGCGTGCCAGGTGTCCAGGTCGACGAACCCATCCAGCGCCTCGCTCACCAGTAGCGCACGCCACTGGTGATCGTCGTCACGCTCGGCACCGGCATAGACGATGCGCGGTACCCGCACCCCGAGTTGCTCGAAACTGTGCAGGGCATCGAGCTCACGCAGCACCGTCGGCCGCCCGAACGGATGCAGCAGGCTGCGATAGATATGCCCAACCTGGCGCTTGGCATACAGCAAGTGACCGTCGGCGTCGCTCAGCCGCTGCACGCCACTTTCACCGCCACGCCGTTGGTTGGGTTCCTCGACCCACTCCCCCTGCTGCTGCCAGTAATACGCGAACTGGCTGGAATCTTTCTGGGCTACCGCCATCAATCTCTACCCCTTGCGCAATACATACACTCGCCACATGGCATAGAACGGCAGGAAGTCGAGACGTTCCTGGATTCTGAAACCAGCCGAGGTAAATTCTTCTTCTACTGTAGCCGCCGGTAACACGAAGCGGTTCTGGTAGCTGTCCTGCTTCGTTCTGGTGCTGCGTCGCGCCTCGAGTTTCTTGCGCCGCCACGCCTTGAAATTGCCATCCACCCACAGCGAGAGAATCACGCTGTCTCGGCTAACACGTTGAAATTCCGAAAGAATCGCTTTGCGATGAGCCGGATCGCCGATGTGGTGGAACAACCGCATGCAAAAGATGCTGTCCACCGCGTTGTCCGGCAGGTCGATCGCAAAGGCGGAAGTCTGCAAAGGGCGTACCCGCGCCACCACCTCTGGCGGTTGTGCCGCACAGGCTGTCTCGATCATCGCGGCCGAGTTGTCGGCGCCGATGATCACGCGGTTGGCCTTCTCCGCCAGCAACGGCCAGAAACGCCCGGCGCCACATGGCAGGTCGAGCACCAGCCCCGGTTCCCCGGCCAACGCCAGTGCGCGACGCGCCAACTGCTCGTCACGCTGGTGGGAAAGACGACGGGCCAGGCCATCCTGGTGCTTGAGGAAGTACTCACGGGCATGGTCCCGGTCGTATTTTTCCGAGAACTCAAGTTTGATGGGGCTACGCATTGGGCATCTCCTGACTCGATGCGCCCACCTTAGGCAGGTGAGCGTTGGTTTCAGGTCATGCCCATGTGAAAAATCTGTCAGCACACACGCCAGGTGTTACAGAAAGTTAACCCGGATCCAATACTTCCTGCGCCACCTTGGTGCCCTGGCTCAGATCCACCTGGAAGCGGCAGCCATGGGGCAGCGTCGCCGTCAGGGTCACGCGCCAGCCCTGGTCGTCGCAGATCCGCTGCACCAGCGACAGGCCAAGCCCCAGCCCTTCCCCGCGGCGCTCGTCGCCACGCACGAAAGGCCGGAACATCGCCTCGCGCTGCTCCTCCGGAATACCCACGCCGCTGTCTTCGACACAGAAACCCGTGGGCTCCAGACTCAGGCGAATGTAACCCGTATCGGTGTAGTGCGCGGCATTGCGCAGCAGGTTGCCCATGACCGACTGCAGGAAAGTGGCGTTGTACAGTACCGGGCTGGCGCTGACCCGACCATCGTAGTAAAGCGTCAGGCCCTTCTGTTCGATGGTGTCGCGCCATACGCCGATCAGGTCGTCGCCCACCTCGCGCAAGGTCGCGCGCGACGCGATGGCGCCTTCGTCATGCTGGGCACGAGCAAGCATCAGGAAGGTCTTCACCAGCTCACGCATCTCCTCGGTCGCTCGGGCGATGCGCTCGACCTGGCTGCGCGAGCGGGTGTCGAGGTTGGGGTTCTCCATCAACAGCTCACAGGACGTGGCCAGCACCATCAACGGCGTACGCAGTTCATGACTGACGTCACTGGTGAACAAGCGCTCACGGGTCAGGGCGTCACGCAGGCGCCCAAGGGTGTCGTCGAAGGCCACGGCCAGCTGGCCGACTTCGTCCGCGGCGTAGTCCGGCGCCAGCGGCGGCGCCAGGCCCAGCAACTGATCGCGGTGACGCACCTGCCGTGCCAGGCGGATAACCGGCGCCATCACCCGCCGAGCCAGCAGCCAGCCGAGAATCACGGCGAGCGCCAGGCTGAGCACGAAGCCCACCACCACCACGGCGAACAGTACCCGCTCGCGCTCCTCGAAATCGCTCTGGTCCTGCAGCAGCACATAGCGCCGGCCATCGACGATCTCGACCATGGCGTGGTACGAAAGCTGGTCGCGGAACACTTCGTGGAACCCCGCATCCAGATGGCGCAGGTCCTTGGGCAGTTCGAAGTCGTCGCGCCCGCCACTGAAATAGAACAGCTGGTCCGGGCGCGGCCGATGGCTCCAGTCGCTGACGCTGTCCATGCGCAGCAGGCGCTGCAGGTCGCCCCCCAGAACCGAGGAAATCAGCCGCTCCTCCACCAGGTGGACGGTGGCGACGATGCCGAAGGCGAAAGCCCCGGCGACCAGCGCGCTCATCAGTGCAAAGGCGATGATGATGCGCTGGGCAAGACTTTGCCTAAACTCCATCGCGGCCCTCGGCGAGGCGATAGCCGACGCCATGGACGGTATGCAGCAGCGGTTTGTCGAAGGGTTTGTCGATCACCTGGCGCAACTGGTGGACATGGCTGCGCAGACTGTCGCTGTCCGGGCAGTCATCGCCCCACAGCGCTTCTTCCAGTACTTCTCGGCGCAGCACATGGGGGCTCTTCTGCATCAGCACGGCGAGCAGCTTGAGGCCGACCGGATTGAGCTTGAGCAGGCGCCCCTGGCGGGTGACCTCGAGGGTATCCAGGTCGTAGCTCAGGTCGGCGACCTGCAGCGCGCGTCGGCCACCGCCCTGGGCACGACGCAGCACCGCCTCGATGCGCGCGGCCAGCTCGGACAGGGCGAATGGCTTGAGCAGGTAATCATCGGCCCCGGAGCGGAAGCCTTGCAGGCGGTCATCCAGTTGGTCACGGGCGGTGAGCATGATCACCGGCGTGTCGCGACGCGCATCCTCGCGCAGGCGCTTGCACAGCGTGTAGCCGTCGATGCCGGGGAGCATGATGTCGAGCACGATCAGGTCATAGTGCTCGGTAGCGGCCAGATGCAGGCCGGACAGGCCATCCTGGGCACAATCGACGGTGTAGCCTTTCATGCCGAGGTAGTCGGCCAGGTTGGCAAGGATATCGCGGTTGTCTTCAACCAAAAGAATGCGCATGGGGTCTCCTGTGCGGCGCTTCGCCGGGCGCGGCAGGCGCAGCTTACGGCCAATGCCCGCATGGTGCCATGCCCTGGGCCGAAATCACCGAACTTGACAGTTTTTTCACTGATCATTCACGCACACAGGATAGCGGGCGCCTGACAATGCACGGTCTTTTCCATCCTCTGGAGTCACCATGCAGGCATCCGTCCGCCCTCGCCCGATCAATCCGTGGCTGTATCTGGGCATCCCTTTCGTCACCGCAGCGGCATTGCTCCTGCTCGAATGGACGTCGCTGGACATGGATGTGGCCAACCTGTTCTACGACCCGGCTGCCGGCCAGTTCATCGGTCGCCACAGCTACCTGCTGGAGACCATCCTGCATGACCGGGTCAAGCAGGGCGTGATCGTCTTCGGGCTGCTGGCCGTGGTCGGCTTCGTCCTGAGTTTCTTCTGGAAACGGCTGGTGGGCTGGCGCCGCGAGCTGGGTTGCCTGGTGTTGGCGCTGGGGCTGTCGACCGCCTTCGTCACGCCGCTGAAGAAGGTGACCCAGGTGCAATGCCCGTGGAGCCTCACCCAGTTCGGCGGCAAGGAGACCTACAGCAAGCTGCTGGAGGCGCGCCCTGCCACCGACAAGCCCGGACTGTGCTGGCCGGGTGGGCACGCCGCGACCGGGTTCTGCCTGTTCGGCCTGTTCTTCATGCTGCGCGACCGCCGTCCGCGCCTGGCACGGGTGGCGCTGGCGGTGGCCTTCGTGGCCGGTTCGGTGCTGTCGGTCGGACGGATGATGCAGGGCGCGCACTTCCTGTCGCACAACGTGTGGACGGCGGTGTTCTGCTGGCTGATCGGGCTGGGGTCGTACTACCTGATCCTGTACCGGCGTGGCCTCGTGGAAGTGCCAGCCGTCGAGCGCAACGTCGCCTGATTCGCGGGTAAACCCGCTCCCACAGGGATCGCGCCATACCTGTGGGAGCGGGCTTGCCCGCGAAGAGGCCGGTACAGAAAAACGAAAAGCCCCGGTTCTCGCGAACCGGGGCTTTTCCTGGTACAGGGGGTAAGGCTGGCTTACATCATGCCGCCCATGCCACCCATGCCGCCCATGTCAGGCATGCCAGCAGCTGGCTTGTCTTCCGGCAGGTCGGCGACCATGGCTTCGGTGGTGATCATCAGACCGCCGATCGAAGCAGCAGCTTGCAGGGCCGAACGGGTGACCTTGGCTGGGTCCAGGATACCCATCTCGATCATGTCGCCGTATACGCCGGTAGCAGCGTTGTAGCCGTAGTTGCCCGAACCTTTCTTGACGTTGTCGGCGACAACGCTTGGCTCGTCGCCGGCGTTGGCGGTGATCTGGCGCAGCGGCGCTTCGACCGAGCGGCGCAGCAGGGCGATACCGACGTTCTGGTCTTCGTTGTCGCCTTTCAGGTCACCGATGGCAGCCAGGGCGCGAACCAGGGCAACACCACCGCCAGGCACCACGCCTTCTTCGACGGCTGCACGGGTAGCGTGCAGGGCGTCTTCGACGCGGGCTTTCTTCTCTTTCATTTCAACTTCGGTACCGGCACCGACCTTGATCACGGCAACACCGCCAGCCAGCTTGGCCAGGCGCTCTTGCAGCTTCTCACGGTCGTAGTCCGAGGAAGTCTCTTCGATCTGGGCACGGATCTGCTTGACGCGTGCTTCGATGTCGGCGTCCGAACCGGCGCCGTCGATGATGGTGGTGTTTTCCTTGGACAGGATGACGCGCTTGGCGTTACCCAGGTGCTCCAGGGTGGTGGTTTCCAGGGTCAGGCCGATTTCCTCGGAGATGACCTGGCCGCCGGTCAGGGTGGCGATGTCCTGCAGCATGGCCTTGCGGCGGTCGCCGAAGCCAGGTGCCTTGACCGCGGCGACCTTGACGATGCCACGCATGTTGTTGACCACCAGGGTGGCCAGGGCTTCGCCTTCGACGTCTTCGGCGACGATCAGCAGCGGACGGCCAGCCTTGGCGACAGCTTCCAGCACTGGCAGCAGCTCGCGGATGTTGGAGATCTTCTTGTCGACCAGCAGCAGCAGCGGGCCTTCCAGCTCGGCAACCATGGTGTCCGGCTTGTTGACGAAGTACGGCGACAGGTAACCACGGTCGAACTGCATGCCCTCTACGACGGACAGTTCGTTTTCCAGGCCCGAGCCTTCCTCGACGGTGATCACGCCTTCTTTACCGACCTTTTCCATGGCTTCGGCGATGATTTCACCGATGGAGGTGTCGGAGTTGGCGGAGATGGTGCCTACCTGGGCAATGGCCTTCGAGTCGGCGCATGGCTTGGACAGGTTCTTCAGCTCGACGACGATGGCGGCGGTGGCCTTGTCGATGCCGCGCTTCAGATCCATCGGGTTCATGCCGGCAGCGACGGCTTTCAGGCCTTCGTTGACGATGGCCTGGGCCAGGACGGTGGCGGTGGTGGTGCCGTCACCGGCAGCATCGTTGGCCTTGGAAGCGACTTCCTTGACCAGCTGGGCGCCCATGTTCTCGAAGGCGTCCTTGAGCTCGATCTCTTTGGCGACGGAAACGCCGTCCTTGGTGATGGTCGGAGCGCCGAAGCTCTTGGCCAGGACTACGTTGCGACCTTTCGGGCCGAGGGTGGCCTTGACGGCGTCAGCCAGAACGTTGACACCAACCAGCATTTTCTTACGAGCGGAATCGCCGAATTTTACGTCTTTAGCAGCCATGATCGTTTAATCCTTGGAAATCTTTGGAGTAACGGGAAGTCGGGGAAATCAGCCTTCGATGACGGCGAGGATTTCGTTCTCGGCCATGACCAGCAGGTCTTCACCATCGACTTTCACGGTGTTGCTGCCCGAGTAAGGGCCGAAAACCACTTTGTCACCCACTTTCACGGCCAGCGCGCGCACTTCGCCATTGTCCAGGATGCGACCGGTGCCGACGGCGACGACTTCACCGCGGTTTGGTTTTTCAGCGGCCGAACCCGGCAGGACGATACCGCCAGCGGTTTTCGATTCTTCTTCGCTGCGACGGATGACGACGCGGTCATGCAGAGGACGAAGCTTCATTGTCGATCTCTCCCAAATTGTGGTTTTCATCGGCCGGTGTCAGCACCGGCAGGTTGATGCGGTCCGGCGTTGCCGGTCAGGGCCCGCAAGGGGCGAACCCTGTGTGTCATGTCCGGTGAACTCACCGGAAACCTTGCGGTGACCACTACATGAGGCCGCCTTGTTCGATTACAAGGCTTTGAAAGGAAATTTTTTCACTTCATTTCAACGAGCGAGTGACGTTACTTGTCGCGACGCTCGTACTCGCCTTCGATCACATTGGGGCGCTGGCCGCCATCACGCGGCTGCGCCTGGAACGGGTCATCCCGGAACGCCCGCTGGCGCATGGCCTGTTCCTCGGCGCGGCGGCGCAACCGGCCGGCCACCAGGCGACGGGTGAACGGCAGCAGGCACAGCACGCCCAGCACATCGCTGATGAAGCCAGGCAGCAGCAGCAGGCCGCCACCGACGGTGAGCATCAGACCCTGGAACATGTCCTCGGCGGGCAGCTCGCCGCGCTGCAGGCTCTCACGGGCACGCAGGGCGGTGGCCAGGCCGGCCACGCGCATCACCAGCACACCCAGGGCGGAGCCGGCGATGATCAGCAGCAGCGCCGGGAAGAAACCGATGGCGGCGCTGACCTTGACGAAGACGAACAGCTCCAGCACCGGAAAAAGCAGTAACAGCAATAGAAAAGCACGCATCAAGGATTCCTCGACGGAAGAGAATCTTCCTGTAAGACCATCAGATGGATGCCTCGACGCCTGTTTTCAACCCTCGACGCTCTGCGCAACCGGCCACTGGTCTGTGCGAGCAAGCAAAACCAAGGCTTCGCGGACTTGTGTCGGCGTGTTGCAAGTGCTCGGGAAGGCCAGCCAGTACACCCCCTGGCCGATACGCAGGTGCATGCCTTCGCTGTCGATGCCGACCATTTCGGCGGGCGCTGCGCGCGGCAGGTCGGTCAGCTCGACGTAATGAGCGATGGCGTTGGCGTGATCGCTGTTCATGTGCTCGATCATGCTGGCCTCGGCCTTGCCGGCAAAGGGGTTGGCCAGGGTCACCTGATCGAGCCAGTGGATCGCGCCGAAGCCGCCGATGTAGCGGTGGCGTACCGGCTCCAGCACCCAGAAATCGAAGTCGTGGGCCTTGTGGTAGTTCGCCGATTCGGGGAAGTAGCGGTAGTAGCGGGCCGCGGCGGCTTCGATGGCGGCTTCATCGGTCAGCTTGCGCGCCTCGGCCATCACCGTCAGGCGGCCGACCGCCTGGACGTCCTCGGCGTCGCGCTCGCCCACCAGCAGCGAACACTTGGCATCCTTCTGCAGGTTATGGGTGTGCTGGGCGATGCGGCTGATGAGAATCAGCGGATGGCCCTCGGCATCCAGGCAGTAAGGCACCACCGACCCGAAGGGATAGCCGGGCATGGACTTGGAGTGGGTGGAAAGGACGCCGCGGTACTCCTTGAGCAGCAGTTCCCGGGCGGGGCGAAGGGCGTTGGTACTCACTGAATAGGCTCCTGGCGGCGGACTGGATGGGTGACAAGATAAGCATTATCACCCTGCCCTGCCACTGGGTCTGCTGCGCAGGCCGGCTCACGTATGGGCTTGCCCGAACATCAAAACCTACGCATATCCCTGTAGGAGCGGCCTTGTGTCGCGATAGGGCTGTGCAGCAGCCCCAGGATCTCAGCGACAAGGCAGACATTGCCGGGGCCGCGTTGCGGACCTTTCGCGACACAAGGCCGCTCCTACAAAGAGCACGCACAGCGCGTTACCGGATCGACTTACCAGGTAACGCCAAACCCTGCGGTATAGCGAGTCTTGTCCAGGTCGCTGTCGCTGGTGCCCTTGATCAGGTCCTTCTCTGCCTTGAGGTTGAGCGAAGCCCACTCGGTCACCTTGTAGCGCAGCCCCATCTCGGCATCCAGCGAGTAGTCGGCCACGCCGCCCAGCGGCTTGCCGAATTCGCCATTGGTGAAGAACTCCACCTTCTTGCCGATCAGGTAGCGGTTGTAATCCCATTTCACCGCGGCGGAATAGAAGTTGTCCTTGCCACCATCGCGGTATTCGAAATCGGTGCGGTTGATCAGCGATCCCAGCGAGAACGCGCCCAGCTCGTTGTCCCAGAACTGGTAGCCCGGACCGGTACCGACGGTACGCTGGCGGGCCAGGTCCTCGATCTGGTCGCGCTTGTACTCCAGACGCCCCTGCCAGAACCACTTGTCGGTGATGAAGCGGTCGAGGGCATACTCGGCGCTCCAGTTGTTGGTGGTGGTGACATCGTCCTTGGTCTCGCGGTTGTATTCGCCTTCGGCGTTGTGGCGCCAGCGACCGTGGCGGGCCGTGGTCTTGAAGCTGATGTCATAGTCGTCGCTGTCGGTCTCGGCACGCTTGTAGTCCATCGCCACATCGACGTTGCCCTTCCACAGCAAGTCCTCGACCACCGGCCGGGGCTTCATGATCTGTTCGATGCTGGCCAGTTCGACGGTCTTGGGCGCATCACCGTTGGCCAGCGTCACCTTGCCCGGCTCGGCGGCCTTGAGCGACTTGGCCTTCTCGCCGGAGTAAGCGTCCTGCTTGACCAGCAGCTCCTGGTCGCTCTCCAGTGTCTGCACCTGTTTCCAGTCCAAAGCGATCGAGCCGCCATAGGGCGTCTCCAGCAGCAGCTTGCCGCCGTCGAAGACCTTGATCTTGCCGCTCAGGCGGTCACCGTTCTTCATCCACACGGTGTCGGCAAGCACGGGGGTACAGAGAGACGCGGCGATGAGGCAAAGCAGGGTTCTAGAAGACATAAGCGCAATACGGGTTCGATTCGACGAAAAAGCCGGGCATTATCCAGATACCGACAACCTGAGCAAGGACAGACCCAAGACCATGCCGATGAGTTCCACTCGCATTTGCCCGGACCGCCTGTCCGATTTCATCCGCAGGCCAGGTACGCCGTGATGTCCATGCCACCGCCCTCCCCGCCGGAAGACGCCGAAGCCCGACGAATGGCGCTGTACTCGGTGCTCGGCCAAGTGCCATCCGGCAAGGTGGTCAGCTACGGCCAACTGGCCGACCTGGCGGGCCTTGGCCGCGCCGCTCGCTGGGTCGGCCGCACCCTCGGCCAGCTGCCGAGCGACACCCGCCTGCCCTGGCATCGGGTCATCGGTGCCGGTGGGCGCCTGAGCCTGGCCCTCGGCACGCCATCGGGCGACGAACAGCGCGCCCGGTTGCGCGCAGAAGGCGTGAATGTAGCCAATAATCGTGTGGATATGGCGCGCCATGGCTGGCGCCCGATGGAGCACAGCGGTTAGAGTGCGCGCTTTGTTTTCGCAAACCTTGAGGCAGATGTTGGCCCATGCCCCGTAAAACCTGGCGCGCTGCGCTCGCTGCCTATGCCAGCCCGTCAACTTTGGTGCTTTTGCTGCTCGGATTCGCCGCCGGCCTGCCCTACATGCTGGTGTTCTCGACGCTGTCGGTCTGGTTGCGCGAGGCGGGCGTGGCGCGCGAGACCATCGGCTACGCCAGCCTGATCGGCCTGGCCTATGCCTTCAAGTGGGTCTGGTCGCCGCTGCTCGACCAATGGCGCCTGCCGTTGCTCGGCGGCATGGGCCGTCGCCGCTC
Organism: Pseudomonas sp. GD03858; assembly: GCF_029840925.1. Classification (GTDB taxonomy): domain Bacteria; phylum Pseudomonadota; class Gammaproteobacteria; order Pseudomonadales; family Pseudomonadaceae; genus Aquipseudomonas. Next base: position 14,047 of record NZ_JAOCDM010000086.1, on the reverse strand, counting down.
ATGGCTGCTGCTGTCGCAGATGCTGGTGGTACTCGGGCTGATCGGCATGGGCTTTTGCGACCCGCAGAAGCATCTGTCGTGGCTGATCGCCCTGGCCGTGCTGGTGGCCTTCGCCTCGGCCACCCAGGACATCGCCGTCGACGCCTACCGCCTGGAGATCGCCGACGATCAGCGCCAGGCCGCGCTGGCCGCCAGCTACATGGCCGGCTATCGGGTCGCGGCCCTGCTCGCCACCGCCGGCGCGCTGTTCTTCGCCGAGTGGTTCGGTTCCACCGGTTTCAGCTACCTGCACGAAGCCTGGACCGGCACCTACGTGCTGTTCGGCGTGCTCATGCTGCCCGCGGTGTTCACCACCCTGGTGATGCGCGAACCGCCCGTGCCCCTGCGCACCCAGCTGTCGGCCGCCCGCTATGGACTGATGCACCAGTTGGCGTCGGTGTTCGTGCTGATCATCCTGCTGGTCTCGGTGCCAGCCAGCTTCACCCAGATGTTCAACACCGACTGGGCGAGCGTGGTGTTCGGTGACTCGACCATGCTCGACCTGCTGCTCGAGGACCGTGCCTTCCTGCGCCTGATCCTCTATGTACTGCTGACCTGGGCCTGCCTGTCGTCCCTGGGCCGGCGCGGCCTGGCGCCGGTGCTCACGCCGGTCAACGACTTCATCGCGCGCTACCGCTGGCAGGCGCTGCTGCTGCTCGGGCTGATCGCCACCTACCGCATGTCCGACACGGTGATGGGCGTGATGGCCAACGTGTTCTATATCGACATGGGTTTCACCAAGGACCAGATCGCCAGCGTCAGCAAGATCTTCGGCCTGATCATGACGCTGGTCGGCGCCGGTGCCGGTGGCCTGCTGATCGTGCGCTTCGGCATCCTGCCGATCCTGTTCATCGGCGGTGCGGCGTCGGCGGCCACCAACATCCTGTTCCTGATGCTGGCCGACATGGGGCCGAACCTGGAAATGCTGGTGGTGACCATTTCCCTGGACAACTTCAGTTCGGGCCTGGCTACGTCGGCCTTCGTCGCCTACCTGTCGAGCCTGACCAACCTGAAGTTCTCGGCCACCCAGTACGCGCTACTGAGCTCGATCATGCTGTTGCTGCCACGTTTGATCGGTGGCTATTCCGGGGTGATGGTGGAGAAGTTCGGTTACCACGACTTCTTCCTGGTCACCGCGTTGCTGGGCGTGCCGACGCTGATCCTGATCGCCCTGCACTGGCGGCAGGAAGTCGGGCGGGGAAAGCCGGTGCCGGTGGAGAGTCCGGCGGCTGAACAAAACTAGACCTTCACCGGCCTTATCGCGGGGCAAGCCCGCTCCCACGCAGTCAGTCGTTCAGTCTGAAATACGTGGGAGCGGGCTTGCCTCGCGATGTTTCTACTGTGTCACAGCCCCTTCCCCCGAACGCCCGCCCACGACGAACCACAACGGCCACAGCGCCAGCGCGCCCGCCACGCCTGCGGCCAGGGCGAAGTGCATCAGGCTCGCGCCCGCGCCGAGCATCGCCAACACCGCGCCCCCCAGCCCCAGCAAGGCGATGGTGATCATGCCCAGCATCGCCGACACCAACCCCTTGCTCTGCTCGCTGGAAAACAGCGTCATGCGATACAGCACCGCGTTGGCCACGCCCAGCCCCAGGGCATACAGCGACATGCCGGCCACCACGCTGGTCACCGTCGGCCAGCACCAGGTCGCCAGGAGCATCAGGCTCAAGCCTGCCAGGTACGGCCATAGCGCGCCCCGGACCAGCGTCGGCAACGGATAGCGATCGGCGATGCGGTTGATGATCAGGTTGCCAAGGATCAGCCCGGCGAACACCGGCAACTGCCACAGCGCGTACGCCATCGTGCTCAGTCCCTCGTCGTGGATCAGCAGTACCGGCGACAGACCGATCCAGCCGATCAGCGGCAGCCCCACCAGCCCCAGCGCCGCGCTACCGGCGACGAAGCGCCGATTGCCCAGCAACTGGCCGTAGCCGGCGAGCAGCGGCAACAGGTGAATCGGCGTGAACGGCAGGCGCGAACCATCGCGGCGCTCCACGCCAAGGGTTTCCGGCATCAATCGGTACAGCAGCAGCCAGCACAGCACCGCGCCCGCGGCGAAGGCCACGAACAGCCAGCGCCAGTCCAGCCACTGCAGCATCAGGGTACCCACCAGCGGACCTAGCAGCGGCGACAGCAGGGCGATGTTGGCCAGCAGCGCCATCATGCGCACGGCGTCGGCCTCGCTGAATGCTTCGTTGAGCGCCGGGTAGCTGACCGTGACCACGAAGCCCAGGCCGATGCCTTGCAACAGACGCAGCAGGTTGAACAGGCCGATGTCATGGACCCAGAAGGTCGCCAGGCAGGCCAGGCCAAAGAAGATGCAACCGCCCAGCAACAGCGGACGCCGACCATAACGGTCGGCCAGCGGGCCGATCAGCCATTGCAGGACCACCCCGCCCAGCAGGTACAGGTTCAGGGCATGGGGAATGTATTCGGGGCTGGCCCGCAGGTCACCGACCACCACCGGCATGGCCGGCATGACCGCGTCGCTGGCCAGGTAGGTCAGCAACTCGAACAGCGCCAGGGTCAGGCCGAACAGCAAGGCGCGCAACGGGGTGATATACAGCAGAGGTTTCATGGCGGACATCGGGTTGGTAGGCAGGATCAGGGTATATGCCAGATATGGCGGCCCCTGGCTGTGAACAAGTGTAAGGGTCTTGAAAAGCATCGCGGGGCAAGCTCGCCCCCACATGGCCAGTACCGGTCTTGTGGGAGCGGGCTTGCCCCGCGATGGGAAGCGACGCGGCGTTACTGAACCGCCGCCTCCTGCACCACGCGAATCACCCGCTGCGGGAACGGAATATCGATTCCCTCGGCCTTGAGCCGGTCACGGGCATGCTCGTTGAGCATGAACAGCACGTCCCAGTAGTCGGCGGTCTTGGTCCAGATGCGCAGCGACACGGTGATCGAGCTGTCGCCCAGGGTCGAGATCACCGCCTGTGGCGCCGGGTCTTGCAGCACGCGAGGGTCCTGCGCCAGCTCCAGCAGCACGTTGCGCGCCTTCTGCAGGTCGGCCTCGTAGTCCACGCCCACATCGAACACCACCTTGCGGGTCGGCTGGCGATTGGTGTTGGTGATGATGCCGTTGGACAGCGCGCCGTTGGGCATGATCACTGTCTTGTTGTCGCCGGTGCGCACCACGGTGTGGAAGATCTGGATGCTGTCCACGGTGCCTGCGACACCTTGCGCCTCGATCCAGTCGCCGATGCGGAACGGGCGGAACATCAGGATCAGCACGCCACCGGCGAAGTTCGCCAGGCTGCCCTGCAAGGCCAGGCCGATGGCCAGGCCGGCGGCACCGATGGCGGCGACGAACGAGGTGGTCTCGATGCCGATCATCGACGCCACGCTGACCATCAGCAGGACCTTCAGCACGATGTTGGCCAGGCTGCTGATGAAACCCTGCAGGGCCACGTCGGCACGCAGGCCGACCAGCTTGCCCAGGCGCGTGCTGAGCTTGTTGATGATCCACCAGCCGATGGCCAGTGTCAGCAGCGCCAGAACCAGGCGGCTGCCGTATTCCATGATCAAGGGAATCCAGGTTTGCGATTGGCGGACCAGCTGATCGACTTCAGCGTTCAAATCCATGTTTATCTCCTGATGCCGAACGGCAAGTACACAATGAAGCAGACCGCGACGAGTCGGCGGCCCGGGCCCCGATGGACATCACTGCGCCATCAAGGTTCCGGGCCGAGCCATGATCAGTCGCGGAAGTTGTTGAACTGCAGCGGCATGTCGAATTCCTTGGTGCGCAGCAAGGCGATGGCCTCCTGCAGGTCGTCGCGCTTCTTGCCGGTCACGCGCACCTGCTCGCCCTGGATGGCGGCCTGGACCTTGAGCTTGCCATCCTTGATGGTGGCGACGATCTTCTTGGCCAGGTCCTTGTCGATGCCTTCGCGGAACTTGGCTTCCTGTTTCTTTTCCTTGCCGGAGGCGTAGGGGTCCTTGGTTTCCAGGCATTTGACGTCGATCTTGCGCTTGACCAGCGCCAGGCGCAGGATTTCCAGCATCGCCTCGAGCTGGAACTCTTCCTCGGCGGTCAGCAGCACGGTCTGCTCCTTGTCCTTGAACTCGAAGGTGCCCTTGCCCTTGAGGTCGTAACGGCGGTCGAGGTCCTTGATGGCGTTGTCGACGGCGTTCTGCACTTCGTGCTTGTCCAGTTCCGATACCACGTCGAACGAAGGCATGGATGATCTCCAGAAAAAAAAGCGCGCTCGGTCTGAAGATGGAGCGCGTCGGGTTTGATGGTTAAAATGCGGACTCATTATAACGGGTTGCGAAACGCAGATGAGCAGCACCTGGCATATTCTCGGCGCCGGCAGCCTCGGCAGCCTCTGGGCCTGCCGCCTGGCCCGCGCCGGCAAGGCGGTCCGCCTGATCCTGCGTGACCAACAGCGCCTGGCCGCCTATGAGCACGGCGGCGGGCTGACCCTGGTCGAACAGGACGGCGTCCACCACTACGCGATCCCTGCGGAGACTGCCGACGCCCCCGGCCCGATCCATCGCCTGCTGGTCGCCTGCAAGGCCTACGACGCCGCGCCGGCCGTGGCCCAGCTGGCCCCGCGGCTGGCCAACGGCGCCGAGCTGGTGCTATTGCAGAACGGCCTGGGCAGCCAGGACGAGGTCGCCGACCAGGTACCCCACGCCCGCTGCATCTTCGCCTCCAGCACCGAGGGCGCGTTCCGCGAGGCCGACTGGCAGGTGCGCTTCGCCGGCCACGGTTTCAACTGGCTGGGCGACCCGGCCAATCCCAATGTCCCGTCCTGGTTCGAAGAACTGCACGCCGCCGGCATCCCGGCCCAGTGGGCGCTCGATATCCCCACCCGCCTGTGGCGCAAGCTGGCCCTCAACTGCGCGATCAACCCGCTCACCGTGCTGCACGACTGCCAGAACGGTGGCCTGCTCGGCCACCTGGCCGAGGTCGACCAGCTGTGCGACGAACTGGCCGGCCTGCTGCGCCGTTGTGGCCAGCCCGAAGCTGCCAACGATCTGCACGAGGAAGTACAGCGGGTGATCCTCGCCACCGCGGCCAACTACTCTTCCATGTACCAGGACGTCCGCCAAGGCCGGCGCACCGAGGTCCATTACCTGCTCGGCCACGCCTGCCGCGTCGCTGCACGGCATGGCGCCAGCGTGCCGCACCTGGAAAAGTTGCGCCGGCGCCTGGTGGCAAACCTCGAGGCGCGCGGCTTGCGCAGCGACTGACGCCCTTATCCACAGGACAGGACACCTCTTCACCCATGACCCTGCGTCAACGCCTGGAAAACCTGCCGGTCGGGCAGAAACTGCTGGCGGCCCTGCTGGTGCTGCTGGTGACCATCCTGCTGGTGGCCAACCTGGCCTTCATCAGCGCCGCCTACTGGATCACCCAGGAAAGCATGGCGCCCCAGGCCCTGCAGACCATCGGCAAGCTGGTCTCCAACCCGCAGCTGTCCGCGCGCGCCGGCGACTCGGCAGAGAACGCCACGGCGCTGCTCAAGGAACTCGATAGCTACTCGCCGCTGCGCGCCGCCGCCATCTACGGCGGCGACGGGCAGATGCTGGCCCAGCTGCAGCATGGCGACCCGCTGACCCTGCCCAAGCGCTACCGCAACATCGACGGCTGGCGCCTGATGGAGTTTCGCAGCACCCAGCTGATCCGCCTGCCGCGCAACGCCGCCCCGCCCGCGCACCTGCTGCTGGTGGCCAGCAGCGAGCTGCCCACCGCCTTCTACACCGGCACGCTCTCCGCCAGCCTGGCCATCCTGGTGTTCAGCGTGCTGCTGTGGCTGGTCATCGCCCGGCAGATCAAGCGCCTGATCACCGTACCGATCAACCGCCTCCAAGAGCTGACACGCCAGGTCACCCGCGAGGAGAGCTACGCCCTGCGCGCCCAGCGCGGCAACGACGACGAGATCGGCGGCCTGGCCGACGCGTTCAACACCATGCTTTCGCGCATCGAGGCCCGCGAACAGCAGCTCAAGCGTACCCGCGACGAGTTCCAGAGCGCCTACGACCAGGCTCAGGGCCTGGCCGAGGAAACTCGCCACACCAACCGCAAGCTGGAACTGGAAGTCCAGGTGCGCAGCAAGATCGAGAAGAAGCTCACGGGCTTTCAGAACTACCTGAACAGCATCATCGACTCCATGCCCTCGGCGCTGATCGCCCTCGACGAACAGCTCTACGTCACCCAGTGGAACCACGAGGCCACGGTGCTTTCCGGCACGCCGCTGGACGAGGCGCTGAACCAGCCCATCTTCCTCGCCTTCGAACCGCTCAAGCCGTTCCTGCCGCAGCTCAAGGAGAGCGTGGAGAAACACCGGGTGGCCAAGATCGAGCGGGTCACCTGGCCCAAGGGCGAGGACCTGCGCCACTATGCCCTGACCTTCTACCCGCTGATGGGCGGTGGCGGACGCGGCGTGGTGATCCGCATCGACGACATCACCCAGCGCCTGTCGCTGGAAGAGATGATGGTGCAGTCGGAGAAGATGCTCTCGGTCGGCGGCCTGGCCGCCGGCATGGCGCACGAGATCAACAACCCGCTGGGCGCCATCCTGCACAACGTGCAGAACATCCGCCGACGCCTGTCGCCGGACCTGCCGCGCAACCAGGAGCAGGCCGTCGAACAGGGCATCGACCTGCAGAGCGTCAACCGCTACCTGGAAAGCCGCGAAGTGCCGCAGTTGCTCGATGGCATCCAGCAGGCCGGGGCACGGGCCGCCAAGATCGTCACCCACATGCTCAGTTTCAGCCGCCGCAGCAACCGCCAGCTGGTTCCGTGCGACCTGCCGGCGTTGATCGACCAGGCCGTGGAGATCGCCGGCAACGATTTCGACCTGGCCATCGGCTTCGACTTCAAGGGCCAGGCCATCGTCCGCCAGTTCGACCCGCAACTGGGACCGGTGCCCTGCACCGCCAACGAGCTGGAGCAGGTGCTGCTCAACTTGCTGAAGAACGCCGCCCAGGCCATCCACCAGCGCCCGCAACCGAGCGAACCGGGGCGCATCACCCTGCGTACCCGGCTGAACCCGCCCTGGGCGGAGATCCAGGTCGAGGACAACGGCGTGGGCATGCCCGAGGCCGTGCGCAAACGCACCTTCGAACCGTTCTTCACCACCAAGGAGATCGGCCAGGGCACCGGGCTTGGGCTGTCGGTGTCGTACTTCATCATCACCAACAACCACAAGGGGCAGATGGAAGTGCAGTCCACGCCCGGCCAGGGCACCTGCTTCACCCTACGCCTGCCCCTCGGCCAGCCGGCCACCACCAAGACGGAGACATGACATGGGCTATCGCCTGTCGAAGATCTACACCCGCACCGGCGACAAAGGCGAAACCGGCCTGGGCGACGGACGCCGGGTGCCCAAGGACCATCCGCGGATCGAGGCGATCGGCGAGGTGGACAGCCTCAATAGTCAGCTGGGCGTCCTGCTGGCCGGGCTGGCCGAGGCGGGTCTTGGCGAACTGATCGAGGTGCTGGCGCCTTGTCAGCACCGTTTGTTCGACCTCGGTGGGGAGCTGGCGATGCCCAGCTACCAGGCGTTGAACATTGCCGAGGTGGAGCGCCTGGAAGCGGCGATCGACCGCTGGAACGAAGAGCTGGGGCCGCTGAAGAATTTCATCCTGCCTGGCGGCTCGATGCTGGTGGCCCAGGCGCATGTTTGTCGCAGCGCGGCGCGGGCGGCGGAGCGGCGGTGCCAGCAGTTGAATGCGCTGGAACCACTGGACGGGGTGGGGTTGGCCTACATCAACCGAGTGTCGGACCTGCTGTTCGTCGCGGCCCGGATCATTGGGCGGCGCCAGGGTGTGGACGAGGTATTGTGGCAGCCTGCGCCTAAACCTGAGGCCTGAGACTGCTGGGGCTGCTGCGCAGCCCATCGCGACACAAGGCCGCTCCTACAGGTATCGCGCAGACGTTGAATACTGCTCGATACCTGTAGGAGCGGCCTTGTGTCGCGATGGGCCGCAAAGCGGCCCCAACTACTCAGATCTCAGGCCAGAACGCCCGAATCCCCGCCACGCCCTGCGCCCCAACCTCCCAGGCCCGCTCCCGCTCACCAGGCCCGACCCCGCCCAGCAGGAACACCGGATGATTGATCCCGCCGATCAGCCGTTGCGCCTCATCCCATCCTAGCGGTACCGCCTCGGGATGGGTCTGGGTCGGCTGCACCGGCGACAGGGTGACGAAGTCCACCCCCATCTGCTCGGCCAGCGCCAGTTCCTCGGCGCTGTGGCAGGACGCCGCCAGCCAGCGCTCTTTCGGGAACGGCCGGCCCCTGGCGGCGTACTTGCGCAGCTGCGCGGCGGTCAGGTGCCAGCCGGCCGACGGGAAGTCGCCCAGCCATTCCAGCGGCCCCTTGAGCATCAGTTGGGCCTTGCCCGCGCACAAGCCGACCGCATCCACCGCCACATCGCGGTACTTGGGGTCGTACATGTCCGGCGCGCGCAGCTGGATCAGCTTGATACCGCTGGCAACGGCCTTCTGGATGCCCTTGAGCAGCTCTGGCACTTCCAGCCCGTCCGGAGTGATCAGGTACTGGTCGGGCAGGCGCGCCGCGGCGACGATCGGCTTGTTGGCCTCGGGGAACTCATATTGGCCAAGGTCACGCGGTGCTACCCAGGCCAGGGGCTGCCCCTCGGCGCCATGGGGCTCGCCGGTAAAGGCGTGCACTTCACGCACATCCAGCAGCACCTGCTTGTCCGGATAGTCGTGGCTGACCTTGATCAACGGCCGCGATCCTGCGACCTCGATACCCAGCTCCTCGCGCAGCTCGCGGGCCAGCGCCGCCTCGACGCCCTCGCCCTCCTCCACCTTGCCGCCAGGGAATTCCCACAGGCCACCCTGGTGCTGGGTATCGGCACGGCGGGCGATCAGGATGCGACCGTCAGCACCACGGATGACCGCTGCCACTACATGAATCCGTTTCACCCTTCACGCTCCGCCAGGCCAGCTTTCTGCCAGGCCTGGAAGGCCGGCCATTGGTAGATGGTCTCGATGTACGCGGCCGCTTCGGCCGGCACCGCGACACGGTAGGTGCGCAGGCGCACGGCCACGGGGGCGAAGAACGCATCGGCCAGGGTCGGACGGCCGAACAGGAACGGCCCCTTGTCCTTGGCGACCACTCGGCATTCGTTCCACAAGGCAACGACACGGTCGATATCGACCTGCACGTCCAGTGGCACCTCATCCAGTGCCTGGTCGCGGGAAAGGTCGAACGGCATGTTGCCGCGCAGGGCGAAGAAGCCGCTGTGCATCTGCGCGCAGGCCGAGCGCGCCTGGGCACGGGCGGCGATGTCTTCAGGCCATAGGCGAGCCTGCGGGTGCTGTTCGTTGAGGTATTCGGCGATGGCCAGGGAGTCGGCGATCACGCCGTGCTCGGTCTTGAGCAGCGGCACCTTGCCGGTCGCCGAGAACGCGAGGATGCGCTGGCGGGTGTCGGGCTGGTTGAGTTTGATCAGGGTTTCTTCATAAGGGACGCCGGCCAGCTCGAGGGCCAGGGCGCCGCGTAGCGACCAGGAGGAATACAGCTTGTCGCCGATGATCAGGTGATAGCTCATGATTGGGCTCCAGCGGATTCGGGATATTGGGGCTGCTGCGCAGCCCTTTCGCGACACAAGGCCGCTCCTACAGGAGATCGCGTGCTCTTGTAGGAGCGGCCTTGTGCCGCGAAAGGGCCGCAGAGCGGCCCCAGTTACATCAAGTGCGGTATTCGGCGTTGATCTTCACGTACTCGTGGGACAGATCGGTGGTCCAGATGGTTTCGCTGCACTGGCCACGGCCCAGTTCGATGCGGATGGTGATCTCCTCCTGGGCCATCACCTTCGAGCCCTGCTCTTCGGTGTAGCTCGGGCTGCGACCGCCCTTGCTGGCGATGCAGACCTCGCCCAGGTACACATCGATCAGGCTGACATCCAGTGCCGGCACACCAGCCCGGCCGACCGCGGCGAGAATCCGGCCCCAGTTGGGATCGGAGGCGAACAGCGCGGTCTTGATCAGCGGCGAGTGGGCCACGGCGTAGCCCACGTCCAGGCACTCCTGGTGGTTGCCGCCGCCGTTGACCTGCACGGTGACGAACTTGGTGGCGCCTTCGCCGTCGCGGACGATGGCCTGGGCCACCTCCATGCAGACTTCGAACACCGCCTTCTTCAGCGCCTCGAACAGCGCACCGCTGGCCTCGGTCACCTCCGGCACATCGGCCTGGCCGGTGGCGATCAGCATGCAGCAGTCGTTGGTCGAGGTGTCACCGTCGATGGTGATGCGGTTGAACGACTTGTTGGCACCGTCGAGGATCAGGTCCTTCAGCACGGCCGGTGCGACCTTGGCGTCGGTGGCGATGTAGCCGAGCATGGTGGCCATGTTCGGGCGGATCATGCCCGCGCCCTTGCTGATGCCGGTGACCGTGATGGTCTTGCCGTCGAACTGGAACTGGCGGCTGGCGCCCTTGGGCAGGGTGTCGGTGGTCATGATGCCGGTGGCGGCTTCGGCCCAGTGGTTTTCCGACAGGTTGTCCAGGGCAGCCTGCAGCGCGCCTTCGATCTTCTCGACTGGCAGCGGCTCGCCGATAACGCCGGTGGAGAACGGCAGCACGGATTCAGCCGGCACGCCGGCCAGCTCGGCCAGCTTGGCGCAGGTGCGCTCGGCCGCGGCCAGGCCTGGCGCGCCAGTGCCGGCATTGGCGTTACCGGTGTTGGTCAGCAGGTAGCGCACGGTACCCTGCACGCGCTGCTTGGCAAGAATGACAGGCGCCGCGCAGAAGGCGTTGAGGGTGAACACGCCGGCGACGCTGGAGCCTTCGGCGCAGCGCATCACCACCACATCCTTGCGCCCGGGGCGCTTGATGCCCGCCGAGGCGATACCGAGTTCGAAACCGGGAACCGGATGCAGGGTGGGCAGGGGACCAAGACCAACAGCCATTAGAGCGCTCCTAGAAAATTGTGGGGAATTAGGGGGCGCTTTGCGCCCCTTTCGCGGCACAAGGCCGCTCCTACAGGGTTCTTGCGATTCCTGTAGGAGCGGCCTTGTGCCGCGCAGGGCTGCAACGCAGCCCCGGGATCTCAAGCCAGTGGCGAATTCAGATCATTCAATCTGACCATGGCAATGCTTGAACTTCTTGCCCGAACCACACCAGCACGGCTCGTTGCGGCCCAGCTTCATGTCGTTGCGAACCGGTGCCGAGGCCACGGCGACTTCAGCGCCCTCCTCGGCCGCCTGCGCGCCTTCCAGGCCCGGCGCGGCGGCATGCTGGAACTGCATGCGGCTGGCGAGTTCCTCGGCCTCGCGGCGCAGACGCGCTTCTTCCTCGACCGGATCTTCGCGACGCACCTGGACGTGCGACAGTACGCGGATGGTGTCGCGCTTGATCGAGTCCAGCAGTTCCTGGAACAGGGTGAACGACTCGCGCTTGTACTCCTGCTTCGGGTTCTTCTGCGCATAGCCACGCAGGTGAATACCGTGGCGCAGGTGATCCATGGTCGACAGGTGGTCTTTCCACAGATCGTCCAGCACGCGCAGCAGGATCTGCTTCTCGAAGGTACGCAGCGCGTCCTCGCCGGCCTGGTCCTCTTTCTCGTTGTAGGCGCTGGTGATCTCGCTCATCAGCTTCTCGCGCAGGGTCTCTTCGTAGAGCTTGTCGTCCTCGTCGAGCCACTGCTGGATCGGCAGCTTCATGGCGAAATCGCTGGCCAGCGAGGCCTCCAGGCCGGCCACGTCCCACTGCTCGGGCAGCGATTGCGGCGGGATGTGCTGGCTGATGGTGGCATCGAGCACTTCCTGGCGGAATTCACCGATGGTGTCGCCGATGTTGTCGGCGGCGAGCAGGCTGTTGCGCATGTGGTAGATCACCTTGCGCTGTTCGTTGGCCACGTCGTCGTATTCGAGCAGTTGCTTGCGGATGTCGAAGTTACGGCCTTCGACCTTGCGCTGCGCCTTCTCGATCGCGTTGGTCACCATGCGGTGCTCGATGGCCTCGCCGGACTGCATGCCGAGCGCCTTCATGAAGTTCTTCACCCGGTCGGAGGCGAAGATGCGCATCAGGCTGTCTTCCAGCGACAGGTAGAAGCGGCTGGAACCGGCGTCGCCCTGACGGCCGGCACGGCCACGCAACTGGTTGTCGATACGACGCGATTCGTGGCGCTCGGAGGCGATCACGTGCAGGCCACCGGCCTCCAGTACCTGCTGGTGACGCTTCTGCCAGTCGGCCTTGATCTGGGCGATCTGTTCGGCGGTCGGGTTGTCCAGCGCGGCCACCTCGGCCTCCCAGTTGCCGCCCAGCAGGATGTCGGTACCACGACCGGCCATGTTGGTGGCGATGGTCAGGGCGCCTGGAGCACCTGCTTGCGCGATGATCTCGGCTTCCTTCTCGTGGTACTTGGCGTTCAGGACCTTGTGATCGATACCTTCCTTCTTGAGCAGGTTGGACATGTGCTCGGAGGTTTCGATGGTCGCGGTACCGACCAGGACGGGACGGCCCTGGGCCATGCTTTCCTTGATGTCGGCGATGATCGCGGCGTACTTCTCGTCGGCAGTCAGGTACACCAGGTCGTTGAAGTCCTTGCGGGCCAACGGCTTGTTCGGTGGGATGACCATCACGTTGAGGGCGTAGATCTGGGCGAACTCGAACGCCTCGGTGTCAGCGGTACCGGTCATGCCGGACAGCTTGGTGTAGAGGCGGAAGTAGTTCTGGAAGGTGGTCGAGGCCAGGGTCTGGCTCTCTGCCTGGATATTCAGGTTTTCCTTCGCTTCGATGGCCTGGTGCAGGCCTTCGGACAGGCGGCGACCCGGCATGGTACGACCGGTGTGCTCGTCGATCAGCAGGATCTGGCCTTCCTGGACGATGTACTCGACGTTGCGGTGGAACAGCTTGTGCGCGCGCAGGCCGGCATAGACGTGGGTCAGCAGGCTCAGGTTGTGCGCCGAGTACAGGCTCTCGCCTTCGGCCAGCAGGCCGGACTGGGTGAGCATGTCCTCGATGAACTGGTGACCGGCCTCGTTCAGTTCGACCTGACGGCTCTTCTCGTCGATGGTGTAGTGACCTTCCTGGGTGACCTGGCCTTCGACTTCCTCGATGTGCTGGGTCAGGCGCGGGATCAGGCGGTTGATCTCGATGTACAGCTTGGAGCTGTCCTCGGCCTGGCCGGAGATGATCAGCGGGGTACGCGCTTCGTCGATGAGGATCGAGTCGACTTCGTCGATCACCGCGAAGTTCAGCTCGCGCTGGAACTTCTCGTCCTGGCTGAACGCCATGTTGTCGCGCAGGTAGTCGAAACCGAATTCGTTGTTGGTGCCGTAGGTGATGTCGGCGGCATAGGCGGCGCGCTTTTCTTCCGGCGGCTGGAACGCCGAGACGATGCCGACATTGAGGCCGAGGAATTCGTACAGCGGACGCATCCAGTTGGCGTCGCGGCGGGCCAGGTAGTCGTTGACCGTGACCACGTGCACGCCCTTGCCGGACAGCGCGTTGAGGTACACGGCCAAGGTACCGACCAAGGTCTTGCCTTCACCGGTGCGCATTTCTGCGATCATGCCCTCGTGCAGGGTCATGCCGCCGATCAGCTGGACATCGAAGTGGCGCATGCCCATCACGCGCTTGCCGGCCTCACGGGCCACGGCGAAGGCTTCGGGCAACAGCTGGTCGAGGGTTTCGCCTTTGGCCAGGCGCTCCTTGAACTCTGCGGTCTTGCCCCGCAGCTGCTCGTCGGAGAGGGCCACCATCTTCTCTTCGAAGGCATTGACGGTGCTCACCGTCTTGAGCATGCGCTTGATTTCACGCTCGTTCTTGCTTCCAAAAAGTTTTTTTAACAAAGGCGCAAACATATCGGCAGGATCTTCCACACGTAGGGATGGAGGGCGGCCCCATGAGTCGCCCGTGCAGCCCTGAGGCCGCATGCGAACGAGCATTCTACCCGGAAACGAGAGTGAGGAAAGTGGTGGATTTCCACGATGCTGGCACAGCGTTTTTCAGGGGCCTGACTAACATAGGGGCTTTTCGCGCAAGTTCAAGGTGCGCGAGGATGAAACGTATCGAGA
>NZ_JAOCDM010000085.1 GCF_029840925.1 Pseudomonas sp. GD03858 | reverse complement strand
GCAGTCAATCGGGAAGTGACTTCGCCCAGCTGCCCCGACAACCCATGCAGGCGCTGCCCGGCCTGCTCGGTGTGCCGCACCGCCTGCTGGTTGTCGGTGGCGATCCGAGTGATCTCGATCAGGTTGCGCGAAATGTCCTCGGCAACGCTGGTCTGTTCCTCCGCAGCAGTGGCGATCTGCCGATTCATGTCACGGATCGCCTCCACCGCCGTGGTGATGCGTTGCAGCATCTGTCCGGCGTGCTGCACCTGCTCGGCGCCCTCCTCACTGCGCTGCTGGCCGCTCTCGATGGCCTTGACCGCCTCCACCGCGCCCGACTGCACCGCCTCGATGATCTGATGGATCTCGGCGATCGACGCCGCGGTGCGCTGGGCCAGGCTGCGCACCTCGTCGGCCACCACCGCGAAGCCGCGCCCGGCCTCGCCGGCACGCGCCGCCTCGATGGCGGCATTGAGCGCCAGCAGGTTGGTCTGCTCGGCAATGCCGCGAATCACTTCGAGCACCTTGCCGATCCGCGTACTGTCATTTTCCAGGTGGCGAATCACTGCGGCGGTGCCGGCGATCTCGCGATTGACCACGGCAATGGTGTCGATGGTCCTCTGCATGACCTGCTCGCCGGCCTGGGCGCTATGGTCGGCTTCGTCCGCCGCCCGCGCGGCATCGGCGGCATGCCGCGCCACCTCCTGGGCGGTGGCGGACATCTCGTGCATCGCCGTGGCGACCTGGTCAGTGCGCTGGAACTGGTCCTGGGTGCCATGGGCCATGTCGCCGGCGATGCTGCGCAGCTGGCCGCTGGCATGCTCCAGTTCCTCAGCGTTGTCCTTCAGCCGGCCAACCGTATCGGCCAGGAAGTCGCGCAGGGTGTTGGCGGCACGCGCCAGGCGCCCCAGTTCGTCTTCGCGGCGGCTGTCGACCCGCGCGCCAAAGCGGCCTTGGCTGAGCTGGGCAACGTAGTCGATCAGTTGCCGAATCGGCTCGACCAGGCTGCGGTTGACCAGCCACAGGCTGAACAGGCCGACCAGCATGGCGGACCCGAGCATCACCAGTATGCCCAGCCACACGGTGCGCTCGGCGCCCGCGCTGATCTGCTGCGCCCGCCCATGGGCCTCGGCACGCAACTGCTCGACCAGCGCGCTCATCTGCTCGCTGGCGGCACGGTCCACACCCTTGACGGCCAGGTCGCCGGCCACCGGGTCGCCGCCTGCGGCAAGAAATGCCTGGCGCCCCCGTTCATAAGCCGCACCCAGCTGTCGATGGCTGGCCTCGAGCTGCTCCAGGCGCGCCTTGACGCTCGGGTCGCTGCTGTCGATCAGCTGCCCCAGCAACTGCTGCACCTGCCGCTCGCGGGCCTGGAACTGCTGCCAGTACTTGTCCAGCTCGGCCGGCTGGCGACCGCGCAACAGCACGTTCTTCCATTCCTGCACCTGGATCTTGAACTGCAGGTTGGCCTCGTCGATCAACTGCGAAGCGCGCAATGGCCCGTCCACCAGTTCGGCATAGCCGCGCACGCTGGACGACAGGAACTGGAAGCACACCAGGGCGATCAGCAGGATCGCCGCCAGGCTGCCGCCAAGCAGGGTGAGGATTTGCACTCGGAGGGATTTACGCAACATCGCGGATCTCGGAACAAGGAGGAGGGAAAACAGCGCATGGCAGCGCCGCCGACAGACATCCTTGTCCTCGTTCGCAGACCAAAAAAAAGCCGCCATCGATCGATGGCAGCCAGGTCGAGCACTTGCACAACAGTGGCTTCAGATAGTCTCAGGCAAATACTACAAAATTGTTACAAATCCGCGACAGGCTACGAGCAGGCCGAAATACCTCATCAGCCTGGGTTGAACTGCAGCGACGCCAGCCGTGCATAGAGCGGACTCTCCTCCATCAATTGCCGATGACTGCCGAACGCCACCAGCCGGCCTTTGTCGATCACCGCGATGCGGTCGGCATGCTGCACGGTGGCCAGGCGATGGGCGATGACCAAGGTGGTGCGCCCGGCCATCAATTGCGGCAGCGCCTGCTGGATCAGGTACTCGCTCTGCGCATCCAGGGCACTGGTGGCCTCGTCCAGCAACAGGATCGGCGCGTCCACCAGCAACGCCCGGGCAATCGCCAGGCGTTGCCGCTGGCCACCGGACAGGCCCACGCCACCTTCGCCCAAGGGCGTCTGGTAACCCTGCGGCAACTGCACGATGAACTCATGGGCATGGGCACCACGGGCCGCCACCTCGACCTCGGCCAGGCTGGCCTCAGGCCGGCCATAGCGGATATTGGCCTCGACCGTGCCACGGAACAGCGCCGGCTGCTGGGCCACCAAGGCGAACTGACGGCGCAACTCGGCCGGCTCCAGCCCGGTGATCGGCTGGCCGTCGAGGTAGATCGCGCCTTGCTGCGGGTCGTAGAAACGCAGCAGCAGGTCGAACAGCGTCGACTTGCCCGCGCCCGATGGCCCTACCAGGGCCACGGTCTGGCCCGCCTGGATATCCAGGCTCAATCCGTCGATGGCCGGCAACGTGGGGCGCGACGGGTAGGCAAAGCACACCTCGCGCAACTCGATGGCGCCGCTGGCGCGCCCGCCCGGCAACGCACCCGGCCGTGGCGGCGCGAGGATCGCCGTGGGTGCGGCCAGCAGCTCGGCAATGCGCTCGGCGGCGCCGGCGGCGCGCTGCAGTTCACCGATCACCTCGCTCAGCGTGCCGAAGGCGCTGCCGACGATCAGGCTGTAGAACACGAAGGCGGCCAGCTCGCCGCCGGAGATGCGCCCGGCGATCACATCCATGCCGCCGACCCACAGCATCACCCCGACCGCGCCGAGCACCAGCACGATCACCAGGGTGATCAGCCAGGCACGCTGGGCGATGCGCCGCCGCGCCACCTCGAACGCCGCCTCCACCGTCTCGGCGAACAGCGCGCGGTCGCGCCCCTGATGGTTGTATGCCTGCACCGTCTTGATCTGGCCGAGGGCTTCGGCGACGTAGCTGCCCACGTCGGCCACCCGGTCCTGACTCTGTCGCGACAGGCTGCGCACGCGCCGGCCGAACAGCAGGATCGGCGCGAGCACCAGGGGCAAGGCCAACACCACGATGCTGGTCAGCTTGGGGTTGGTGACGAACAGCAAGATCACGCCGCCCACCACCATCAAGGCGTTGCGCAGGAACATCGACAGCGAGGAACCGATCACCGACTGCAGCAGCGTAGTGTCGGCCGTCAGTCGCGATTGGATCTCCGAACTGCGGTTGTCCTCGAAGAAACCGGGATGCAGACCGACCAGATGGTCGAACACGGCGCGACGGATATCGGCCACGCAACGCTCGCCGATCCACGACACCAGATAGAAGCGGGCGAACGTGCCCACCGCCAGGGCCATGACCAGCAGCAGGAACAGGCCGATCGTCTGGTTGAGCTGGTGGGCCGAGCCAGTCATGAAACCCTGGTCCACCAACAGGCGGATCCCCTGCCCCATGGACAAGGTGATGGCGGCGGTAGTCACCAACGCCAGCAAGGCCAAAAGGGCCTGGCGCCGGTAAGGGCGAATGAACCGCCAGCCCAGGTGCAGGGCCCGGCGTTGGCGTGGAGAGATCGGATCTGGCATGGCGACCGTCATTCGGCAGAAAGAGGCAACAAGACTACCATTCGTCCACCGCGAGGAACGCCCGCGAATGCGACGCCGTCGCATGAACGAACGAGGCAACAGTACCTATGCGCATTCGTTCTAACGTGTTGCTGGAGCTTTACCGCGCTTTCTGGTGGACTGATCCAGCACGACGCCGAAGAAGCTGTCACAGACCAGTCACGGCGAAGCGATACCTTGAGCTCGAACCTGAAAGAGGAGAAAGGACATGAGCTTGCAGCACACCGAAACGCCCAAGACCCAGAACCCTCCAAAACCTCAGGTCTGCGGCTCGATCATCGACGCCCAGGGCCGCGAGGTGCCGATCACCGAGAAGATGATCCAGAAGGCCTGCAAGGACCTCGAAGACAGCCGGGTCGAGAAAGTCAGCAAGGGCTGATCCCAGGATTGCGTGCAACCCTGTGGGGGCGGGTTTACCCGCAAAGCAGACAACGCAGGCTTCGCCCGTGTTCGCGGCGGTTCGGCGCCCCGACAAGCCCGCTCCCACAGGGATCGCGTCAGATTGAGAAATCTGAACAAGACAGTTGCCCCCACGCGAATGGTGCTTTTACAAGAACCCCTCAGGCCAGCACCGCCCCCAGCGCACTGACCACCTGTGCCAGTTGCGGCGCCTCCCCACGTACTCGCACCGCCAGCCCCTCGATCTCACGCCGTACCGGATAGTGCTTGCGCAGCAGGTCGAACGACGCGCGCTGCTCGACCGGATCATCACTCAGGCTGCGACGGAAATCCGCATCGTCACGGCGCGGGTCATACACTGCCCGACAAAGCGTTGCCAGCACCCAAGCCGAGTCAGCGCCCGCGTCGAACTCGATCTGCGCCAGCGCCGGTGCCGGCAGCAGATCGGCCAGGCGCACCTGCTCGGGCTCGGCGCGCCAGCGGCAGAATGCCTGGTAGATCTGCGCCGTGCCGCGCTGCTTGCCGTCGAGGCTGTAACCGGCGATATGCGGCGTCGCCAAGGTACACAGGTCGGCCAGTTGCAGCTCTACCTGCGGCTCGCCTTCCCACACATCGAGCACCGCATGCACATCCTCGCGATCGAGCAGCAATTCGCGCAGGGCCGCGTTATCCACCACCGGCCCACGGCTGGCATTGATCAGCCAGGCGCCGGCACGCAGGCGCGCCAGGCGAGGCTGGTCGAGCAGGTGCCAGGTCGGGTGCTCACCGCCGCGTTGCAGCGGGGTGTGCAAGCTGATGACATCGCACTGCTCGAGGATCGTATCGAGGTCGACGAAGTCGCCGCCCTCGCTGGCCTGGCGCACCGGGTCGCACACCAGCACCTTCCAGCCCAGGCCATGCAGCACCCGCACCAGGCGTCCACCGACCTCGCCGGCGCCGACCACGCCGTAGACCCGCGTGCTCAGGTCAGCCCCTTCCAGCTCGGCCAGGGTCAGCAGGCTGCCCAGCACGTAGTCCACCACGCCACGGGCATTGCAACCGGGCGCGCTGCTCCAGTGGATACCGGCCTGGGCGAAATATTCGAGGTCAAGGTGATCGGTGCCAATGGTGCAGGTGCCGACGAAGCGCACCCGGCTACCTTCGAGCAGTTGCCGGTCGACGCGGGTCACCGAGCGCACCAGCAGCACGTCGGCGTCCTTGACGCAGGCAGCGTCGATGGCCCGGCCAGGATAACGGCGGATCTCGCCGAAACCGGCGAAGAAGGCATCGAGCAGCGGGATATTCTCGTCGGCAACTATCAGCATGGCGCTCTCCTGTCAGGGGAGCGCAGTGTAGCGCGATCGCCGCGGCTCAGTCGGCCTTCTTGCGGATCCAGTACAGGTAGGTGCCGGCCTCTTCCTGCTGACCAAGCAGCTCGTGGCCGAGGAAGACGCAGAACTTGGGAATGTCGCGACGGGTCGACGGGTCGGTGGCGATCACCTTGAGCACGCCGCCGCCGGCCAGCTCGCGCACGTGCTTGTGCAGCAGCATCACCGGCTCCGGGCAGTTCAGGCCGGTGGCGTCAAGGATCGCGTCGTGGGTGAAATCGGTCATGTAGGGCTCCGCAAAATGATCGTCATTGTGGCGCATGAAGCGGGGCCGTCACAGCCCCGCGATGGCCTCAGCGCGGTTTCAGGTCCAGCCGGCGCAGGTGGCAGGTCACTTCCTCGCGGTCGTGATACAGCTGCTTGCAGGCGATCGACACTTTCACTTTGCGTGCCTTGAATCCAGCCTCGATGCGCTCGAGCAGCTTGCGTACCTCGGCATGACGCTGCTTCATCGGCAGCTTGAGATTGACCACCGCTTCGCGGCACAGCCCTTCACCCAGCCAGGTTTCGATCAGCGAGGCGGTGCGGGCCGGTTTTTCGACGATGTCGCAGACCATCCAGTCAACCGTGTGCTTGGGCTTCCAGGTAAAGCCATCGGCCATCAGGTGAGTGACCAGGCCAGTGTCCATCAGGCTCTCGGCCATCGGGCCATTGTCGATGGCGGTCACCAGCATGCCGCGCTTGACCAGCTGGTAGGTCCAGCCGCCGGGGGCGGCGCCCAGGTCGACGCCGGTCATGTCATCGTTCAGGCGCTGCTCCCACTGGTCGCGGGGAATGAACTGGTGCCAGGCTTCCTCCAGCTTGAGGGTCGAGCGACTGGGCGCCTCGCGGGGGAACTTCAGGCGCGGGATGCCCATTGGCCACAGCGCCGAATTGTCGGCCTCGGCAAGGCCGAGGAAGACCCGTCGACCACTGATGAAGCTCAGCAGCAGGCGCGGCTTGCGCACGTCGTCGACCAGTCGACCGGCCTTCTCCAACGCCTTGCGCAGCGGCACCTCGAACTTGCGGCAGAACGTCGACAGCTCCTTGCCTTCGTTGCTGTCGAGCACTTCCAGCCACAGGCTGCCACACACCGGCAGCCCGGCCAGGTGCTCCAGCAGCACGCTGATGCGGTCGCTCTCCGGCAGTTCGACGAAGGCGCCGCGCGCCCACTGGCGCGGGAAGATCAGCTGCGAGAAACGCAGCGTCTGCATCATGCGCTCGGCGCCGTCCGGCTCGCTGCAGACGAATTCGGCGCAAGCGCTCTGCGGCTTGCCCTTGGCGTAGCCGGCCACGCCCAGATGGGCGGCGTGCTCGCTGATTTCGGCGCAGACCTCGCCCTCGAAGCCGGGCCGGCAATGCATGAACAGGGTATTCATTTCTCACTCCACATCACTGACGCAGGTGGCGCCAGGGCGGCGAATGATAAAGGAAGATCGGAACCTGCGACACGTCCCACCGGTCCAGAAAAGGGGCAGGAGGGCCAAACCGGTCTAACCTGTCTGTTCAGCCAGGTCCGTGCCGTGCGGACCAATCCAGAGCGGTGACACCGGCGAGCGACCCGCAGTCGCCGGGCACCGGAGCACAAGGAGTTGTAAATGCCCTCGCTCGATAGCCTGAAAACCCTCAAGACCCTCCAGGTAGCCGATCGCACCTATCACTATTTCAGCCTGCCCGAGGCTGCCCGCCAGCTCGGTGACCTGCAGCGCCTGCCCATGTCGCTGAAAGTGCTGCTGGAAAACCTGCTGCGCTGGGAAGACGGCAAGACCGTCACCGGCGACGACCTGCGCGCCCTGGCCCAGTGGCTGCAGGAGCGCCGCTCCGACCGCGAGATCCAGTACCGCCCGGCGCGCGTGCTGATGCAGGACTTCACCGGCGTGCCGGCGGTGGTCGACCTGGCCGCCATGCG
This sequence comes from Pseudomonas sp. GD03858, assembly GCF_029840925.1. Taxonomy (GTDB): domain Bacteria; phylum Pseudomonadota; class Gammaproteobacteria; order Pseudomonadales; family Pseudomonadaceae; genus Aquipseudomonas. Next base: position 17,413 of record NZ_JAOCDM010000085.1, on the reverse strand, counting down.
CGCGGCCATGGCCAAGGCCGGTGGCGATCCGCAACGCATCAATCCGCTGTCGCCGGTGGACCTGGTGATCGACCACTCGGTGATGGTCGACCGCTACGCCAGCCCCAGCGCCTTCGCCCAGAACGTCGACATCGAGATGCAGCGCAACGGCGAACGCTACGCCTTCCTGCGCTGGGGCCAGAGCGCCTTCGACAACTTCCGCGTGGTGCCGCCGGGCACCGGCATCTGCCACCAGGTCAACCTCGAGTACCTGGGCCGCACGGTCTGGACCCGCGACGCGGACGGCCGCACCTATGCCTTCCCCGACACCCTGGTCGGCACCGACTCGCACACCACCATGATCAACGGCCTGGGCGTGCTCGGCTGGGGCGTGGGCGGCATCGAGGCCGAGGCGGCGATGCTCGGCCAGCCGGTGTCGATGCTGATTCCCGAGGTGATCGGCTTCAAGCTCACCGGCAAGCTGCGCGAGGGCATCACCGCCACCGACCTGGTGCTGACGGTGACACAGATGCTGCGCAAGAAGGGCGTGGTCGGCAAGTTCGTCGAGTTCTATGGCGACGGCCTGGCCGACCTGCCGCTGGCCGACCGCGCCACCATCGCCAACATGGCCCCCGAGTACGGCGCCACCTGTGGTTTCTTCCCGGTCGATCAGGTGACCCTGGACTACCTGCGCCTGTCCGGCCGCCCCGAGGAGGCCGTACAACTGGTCGAGGCCTACAGCAAGGTGCAGGGCCTGTGGCGCCTGCCGGGCCAGGAGCCGCTGTTCAGCGACACCCTGGCGCTGGACATGAACGACGTCGAAGCCAGCCTTGCCGGCCCCAAGCGCCCACAGGACCGCGTGCCGCTGAACCAGGTCAGCCAAGCCTTCGACCAGTTCATCGAACTGCAGCCCAAGCCACTGACCAAGGCCGTTGGCCGACTCGAAAACGAAGGCGGTGGTGGCGTGGCGGTCGGCAGTGCCGACCAGGCCGGTGAAATCGACTACACCCACGCCGGCCAGACCCACACCCTGCGCGACGGCGCCGTGGTGATCGCCGCCATCACCTCCTGCACCAATACCTCCAACCCCAGCGTGATGATGGCTGCCGGGCTGGTGGCGAAGAAGGCCGTGGAAAAGGGCCTGACACGCAAGCCCTGGGTCAAGAGCTCGCTGGCGCCCGGCTCCAAGGTGGTCACCGATTACTTCAAGGCGGCAGGGCTGACGCCTTACCTCGACCAACTCGGCTTCGACCTGGTCGGCTATGGCTGCACCACCTGCATTGGTAACTCTGGCCCCCTGGACGAGGCAATCGAGAAGGCCATCGGCAGCGCCGACCTCACCGTCGCCTCGGTGCTGTCGGGCAACCGCAACTTCGAAGGCCGGGTGCATCCGCTGGTCAAGACCAACTGGCTGGCGTCTCCGCCCCTGGTAGTGGCCTATGCCCTGGCCGGCAGCGTGCGCGTCGACCTGACCCAGGATGCGCTGGGCACCGGCAAGGACGGCAAGCCGGTATACCTGCGTGACATCTGGCCGAGCCAGCAGGAGATCGCCGAGGCCGTCGGCAACGTCGACACGCGCATGTTCCACAAGGAATACGCCGAGGTGTTCGCCGGCGACGCCCAGTGGCAGGCCATCGAAGTGCCCCAGGCGGCCACCTATGTCTGGCAGGACGAATCCACCTATATCCAGCACCCGCCGTTCTTCGACGATATCGGCGGCCCGCTGCCGGAAATCGGCGATATCCACGGCGCGCGCATCCTCGCCCTGCTCGGCGACTCGGTGACCACCGACCATATCTCCCCGGCCGGCAACATCAAGGCCGACAGCCCGGCCGGGCGCTACCTGCGCGGCAAGGGCGTGGAGCCGCACGACTTCAACTCCTACGGCTCGCGGCGCGGCAACCATGAAGTGATGATGCGCGGCACCTTCGCCAACATCCGTATCCGCAACGAGATGCTCGGCGGCGAGGAAGGCGGCAACACCCTGTACGTGCCCACGGGCGAGAAGCTGTCGATCTACGATGCCGCCATGCGCTACCAGCAGGACGGCACGCCGCTGGTGGTGATCGCCGGGAAGGAATACGGCACCGGCTCCAGCCGCGACTGGGCGGCCAAGGGCACCAACCTGCTGGGGGTCAAGGCGGTGCTGGCGGAAAGCTTCGAACGTATCCACCGCTCCAACCTGGTGGGCATGGGCGTGCTGCCGCTGCAGTTCAAGGCCGGCGACGACCGCAAGGGCCTGGGGCTGACCGGCAAGGAACGCATCGATGTATTGGGCCTTGATGGCGCGCAGATCCGCCCGGGCATGAGCCTGCCGCTGCGCATCATCCGCGAGGATGGGCGCCAGGAGCAGATCGAGGTGCTGTGCCGGATCGATACCCTCAATGAGGTCGAGTACTTCAAGTCGGGAGGGATCCTGCATTATGTGCTGCGGCAATTGATCGCAGGATAAGGCTGGGCCTATCCCTTTCCAGTTCAAGATTGCCGGGGGTCGCTTTGCGACCCTTTCGCGGCACAAGGCCGCTCCTACAGGAGACCGCGCCGTTCTGTAAGAGCGGCCGTGTGCCGCGAAAGGACCGCAACGCGCTCCCGGCATTACCCGCCCAAACGCGCAAACATCCAAGTGTCCTGAAGGCCACGGGGTAAGTCCTACCCTCCACGGACTCACCGGCACAAGGACACCTCATGCCTCTTCCCCACTGGATCGCCCTGCTCCTGCTCGCCCTCGGCTATACGATCGCCCTGACCTACGGCAGCCTCGGCCTCGCCGCCCTGCCCGCCTTGCTCGCCCTGCTGTGCAGCGCACTGCTCGCCCGCCGTCCGGTGCGCTGGCAACAAAGCCTCGGCCACCTGCTGTTCATCGCGCTCGCCGTCGCCCTGGCGCTGCACTGGCTGCCCGGTTTCCATGGTGCCCGGGTGATCGACAAGGCCGTGCTCAGCGAAGGCGCGGTGCCATTCTCCATGTACCTGAACCTCGACAAACCGCTGATCGGCCTGTGGCTGCTGCTGGCCTGCCCCTGGCTGGTGATGCTGCGTGGGCGCGGCCTGGCCATGAGCCTGGCGCTGATCCTGCCGCTCACCCTGCTCGCCTGCCTCGGCGGCGCCTGGGCCCTGGGCATGGTGGCCTGGGCACCGAAATGGCCCGACCAGGCCTGGCTGTGGCTGCTGAACAACCTGCTGCTGGTGAGCCTGACCGAGGAACTGCTGTTCCGTGGCTACATCCAGGGCGGCCTGCAACGTCTGTTCAGGCACGAGGGGCTGGCGTTGCTGGTGGCCGCGCTGTTGTTCGGCCTCGCGCACCTGGCCGGTGGCTGGCAATGGTTCTACCTGGCCACCCTGGCCGGGGTGGGGTATGGTCTGGCCTATCGCCATGGCGGGCTGGCGGCGGCGGTGCTGTGCCATGTCTGCGTCAACCTGGCGCACTTCGCGGCTTTCACCTATCCGATGCTGGCCCTGTCGTGAGCGATCGGTCATGATCCGACCTAGCCGTCATAATTCCAGAGTAAAACTGCAATACAGGGGTCAACGTCTGCGATCAGGCCACCTTCTGTTAACCCAGCCAGCCTAAGCGCGCCTTGCTCCAGGTCAACGTAGTTAAATATCCATTCAATAAAACCAGAAGCTTGCCGATACCTGTCGAAAGCCTCGCGGATTGAACAGCCAATGCGTAACAACCAGCCGATTACCCAGAGAGAACGGACTTTCCCTGCCCAGCAGCGGTTGATCTCCACCACCAATGCCAAGGGCGTGATCACCTACTGCAACGATGCCTTCGTCGAGATCAGCGGTTTCTCCCGCGAGGACCTGATGGGCGCGCCGCATAACCTGGTACGCCATCCCGATGTGCCGCCGGCGGTGTTCGCCCATATGTGGCAGACCCTGAAGCAGGGCCTGCCGTGGATGGGCATCGTCAAGAACCGCTGCAAGTCCGGCGACCACTATTGGGTCAACGCCTACGTCACACCGATCTTCGACAACAACCAGGTCATCGGCTACGAGTCGGTCCGGGTCAAGCCCACCGCCGAACAGATCCGCCGCGCCGAAGGCCTGTACCAGCGCATCAACCAGGGCAAGTCGGCCATTCCCAAGCGCGACAAGTGGCTGCCGGTGCTGCAGGACTGGCTGCCGTTCATTCTCGTCAGCCAGATCGGTTTCCTGATCGGCAACTGGCTCGGTCACTCCTGGGGCTTCGCCCTGGCCGCGGGCCTGTCGGTGCCGCTGGGCCTGCTTGGCTTGGGCTGGCAGCAGCGCGGCCTCAAACGCCTGCTGCGCCTGGCCGAGCAGACCACCTCCGACCCGCTGATCGCACAGATGTATACCGACAGCCGTGGCGTCCAGGCGCGCCTGGAAATGGCCATGCTCAGCCAGGATGCGCGGATGAAGACCTGCCTGACCCGCCTGCAGGACAGCGCCGAACAGCTCAGCGACCAGGCCCGCCAGTCCGACGCCCTCGCCCACCAGAGCTCGTCGGGCCTCGAACGCCAGCGCGTGGAAACCGAGCAGGTCGCCGCCGCCGTCAACCAGATGGCCGCCACCACCCAGGAAGTGGCCAACCACGTCCAGCGCACCGCCGACGCCACCCAGGAAGCCAATCGCCTGACCAGCCAGGGCCGCAACATCGCCGGCGAAACCCGTGACGCCATCGAGCGCCTGTCGGCTGCCGTGGGCGAAACTGGCCTGACCGTGACGCAACTGGCCAAGGACAGCGACGAGATCGGTGGCGTGGTCGATGTGATCAAGGGCATTGCCGACCAGACCAACCTGCTGGCGCTCAACGCCGCCATCGAAGCCGCCCGTGCCGGTGAAATGGGCCGCGGTTTCGCCGTGGTCGCCGACGAGGTTCGCCAGCTGGCTCAACGCACCGCCGAGTCCACCGGGCAGATCCACACCCTGATCGCCAAGCTGCAACAGACCGCCAACAACGCGGTGCAGACCATGGAGACCGGGCACCGCCAGGCCCAGGAAGGTGTCGAACGGGTCATGGAAGCCGACCAGGCACTGGTCGGTATCAGCGAGGCCGTGGCCAACATCACCGACATGGCGACCCAGATCGCCGCCGCCACCGAGGAGCAGAGCGCGGTGGCCGAGGAGATCAGCCGCAACATCAGCACCATCGCCGACCTGGCCGACCAGACCGCGGGCCAAGCCCAGCGCTCGGCGCTGCTCAGCGAGGAGCTGACCAGCACCGCGGGCACCCAGTACTCGCTGGTGGAACGCTTCAACCGCTGAAGCCTGTAAAAGCATCGCGGGGCAAGCCCGCGATGCTTTACCAGTCGAGCGTCAGACGGCTCTCGAAGTACCGTACCTCACCCGTCAACGGATCCGCGAAGCGCAGGCTGTGGGCCAGCAGCTTCAGTGGCCGCGCGTAATCATCCTGCTCGTTGACCAGCTGCGGATAGAACGGATCGTTGCAGATTCCCGCGCCCAACGCCGCCATATGCACCCGTAGCTGATGGGTCTTGCCAGTCACCGGCGATAGCCCGTAGCGCCACAGCTCGCCATTTTTCTCCAGCACGCAAGCATGGGTTTCGCTGTTGTCGGCCCCTGCTACCTCATGCATGCGAAAGAACGGCTCGCCATGCACCAGGCGGCTGCGATGCACCAGCGGGTAGTCGTGCTGCGGCATGGCGGCGGCGATCGCCTGGTAGCGCTTGTCGATGCGCCGCTCGGGGAACAGGCGCTGATAGGCGCCACGGCTTTGCGGGTTGGCGGAAAACAGCACCAGCCCGGCGGTGTGCCGGTCGATGCGGTGCAGCGGCACCAGGTGCGGGTTGTCCAGGCGCCGGATCAACCGACGCAGCAGCGTCTGCTCGACGTATTCGCCGGTGGGCGTGACCGGCAGGAAGTGCGGCTTGTCCGCCACCACCAGGTGTTCGTCGACATGCAGGATTTCTTCCTGCACCGGAATCACCTTCTCGTTGGGCACTTCACGGAAATAGTGCAAGCGCATGCCCCGCCGATAGAGCGTATCCGCCGCAATAGGCTGGCCGTCGGCATTGAGCACCCGGCCCCGGGCGAATCGGTCGAGCCATTGCTCACGGCCGATACCCTTGAAATGATCGCACAGGCAGTCGAGCACCGTCGTCCAGTGCCCTGGGGGCAGGCATACGGTGCTGGCTTGCTGGCGGGCAGGGTCGAAAGGCATGATCATCAGGCTCGGTTTTGCAGGGGGCGGCATTATCCCCTACCCCGCGCCCCTCAACCAGCCTCGCTGGCCGGCTCGCAGCGCGCCTTGAGCCAGCGCAGCACCTGCACCGCGTCCCAACGGCCCGGGTCGTAGAGCGCATAGCTCAGTCCCTGGTAGCCCACCACATCCAGCGGACGGTGGAAACCGGCACGCTGGAACAGCGCCTCGATCTCGGCGAAACAGGTATTGAAATGGACCTTGCCGAACGGGGTCCGCTCATCGGTGACGATGCCATCGAGGCGCAATTCCAGTACCGCCTCGCACACACGCTCGGGTGCCATGTGGTTGATGCTGTACTTGAGTTGCTCGACATTGAGCATGGCTTCACCTCGTATACTGTATTTATATACAGCATACGGAGCGTGCCGTGCCGCCGTCAATGCGAGGCTCAGCCCAGGAAGGCCACCACCTGCTCGGCATCGAACGGCCAGCCTAGCTCGGCGCCGCTGTCGCAACGGCGCAGCACCGGGATGCTCAGGCCATAGCGCTCGAACAGCACCTCGCTGTCAGCGATATCGACCAGCTCGACCATCAGGCCGTGCTCGACGAACGGCATGAGCACAGCCTCGGCGACTTCGCACAGGTGGCACCCGACGGTGCCGAACAATTGGGTTTCAGGGAGCATGCAGGCATCCACGAATCGCATGGGTGGATGCTCATTCTAGGTCCCTGTCCGCGGGTGCGCACCTGCCCTGGCTCAATCCTGGCTGGTGGCGCCGATCCGATGCAGCGAGAGATCCGCGCCCTGGAACTCCTGCTCGTGACTCAGGCGCAGGCCATGCAGCACCTTGATCGAACCATACACGGCGAATCCACCGACCAGCGCCACCACCACGCCCGCCAGGCTGCCCAGCAACTGGCTGACCAGGCTGACCCCACCCAGCCCGCCCAGGGCCGCCTGCCCGAACACGCCACAGGCAATGCCGCCCCACACGCCGCACAAGCCATGCAGCGGCCATACCCCGAGCACATCGTCGATCTTCCAGCGGTTCTGGGCCGCCGTGAAGGACCAGACGAACACGCCACCGGCCACCAGCCCGGTGACCAGCGCCCCTACCGGGTGCATCAGGTCGGAGCCGGCGCACACCGCCACCAGGCCGGCCAGCGGGCCGTTGTGCAGGAAACCAGGGTCGTTGCGTCCGAGCAGCAACGCCGACAGCGTGCCGCCCACCATGGCCATCAGCGAATTGATCGCCACCAGGCCGCTCACGCCCTGCAGGGTCTGCGCGCTCATGACGTTGAAGCCGAACCAGCCGATGATCAGAATCCACGAGCCCAGCGCCAGGAATGGAATGCTCGACGGCGCGAACGCCACCAGACGCCCGTCGCGGTAGCGGCCACGGCGCGCGCCCAGCAGCACGACCGCCGCCAACGCCAGCCATCCGCCCATGGCATGCACCACCACGGAGCCGGCGAAGTCATGGAACGGTGCGCCGAAGCGCGCCTGCAACCAGGCCTGGATGCCCAGGTTGCCGTTCCATACCACCCCTTCGAAGAACGGGTAGACGAACGCCACGATCAACGCCGTCGCGCAGAGTTGCGGCACGAAGCGCGCCCGCTCGGCGATGCCCCCGGAAATGATCGCCGGGATGGCCGCGGCGAAGGTCAGCAGGAAGAAGCACTTGACCAGCCCATAGCCGTGGTCGCTGGCCAGTGTCGCCGCCGGATGCAGGAAGCTTACGCCGTAGGCGATCCAGTAGCCGATGAAGAAGTACACCAGCGCCGATACCGCGAAGTCGCTGAGAATCTTCGACAAGGCGTTGACCTGGTTCTTGTGGCGGACGGTGCCGACCTCGAGAAAGGCGAATCCCGCGTGCATGGCCAGGACCAGGATCGCGCCCATGAGGATGAACAGAGTGTTGGAGCCATGGACCAGGGAGTCCATCGCGCTATGCATGTTTTCCATGAAGTGGCAGACCTGCGAAAAGGCACCAGGACAGTTCAAGAACCGGCATCCATGCACCTGATCGGTGCCAGGCCCCTGCCCTGTTTCGATGACCGGACGGAGCCTGCGTGGTTTTTTCTTGGGTTTGTCGTGGATTGGGTTAAGGTTTATCGGTATCCGTAGCGCCAGCGCATGGTTTCGGCGCAGCCCCGGCGAATACGCACCGCATTACAGCAAGCGCCGTACCAACACATTTCGCTGAACCTTCCGCACCCTCGATCACTCGAAATAGCCACATGCATCCACAGGGAGAGGCCCATTCCATGGCCAGCAAATCGGCAAAGACTGCACAAGAGATACTGATGGCTGACTTCCAGGCCCTGGTCCGCGACACCGAGAAGCTGCTCGCCGACACCGCCAACCTGGCGGGCGACCAGGCCGATGAACTGCGCGAGCAGATCCACGAGCGCCTGGTCCAGGCCCGCGAGACCTTGCAACTGACCCAGGAGTCGGTGCGCCAGCGCGGTCAGGCCGCACTGGGAAGCGCCGAACAGTACGTGCAGGAGAATCCGTGGCAGGCGATTGGCATCGCCGCGGGTGTCGGCCTGCTGATCGGCCTGCTGGCCAAGCGCTGAGGAAGCTCCATGGATAACGATGCCATCGGCGCCAGCGCCTCCGGTAGGCGCCTGGGCGCGGCCATACTCGGGCTGCTGCACAGCCATATCGAGCTGTTCGGCATCGAGTTGCAGGAGCAGAAAGCCCGCACCCTCAGCCTGCTGCTGTTCGCCGGCCTGGCACTGGTGTTCGCCCTGCTGCTGCTGACCGCCTTGTCGGGATTGGTGCTGGTCCTGTTGTGGGACAGCTATCGCCTGGCCGGGATCATTGGCCTGTGCGTGTTCTACGGGATCGCCGCGCTGTATTGCGGCCTGCGCCTCAAGGCCGCGGTGTTCGACGAGTCGTCGCCATTCAACGCCACGCTCGAGGAGCTGGCCAAGGATCGGGAGCGCCTGCTGCCATGAGCCTGCCCGAACTGCCCGACACCCGCAACCCGCGAGAGCTGCGCAAGGCGCTGCTGCGCCTGCGCATGGAAATGCATCGCCAGGAAATTCGCCACGAGTCCGCCCAGCTGCTCGAACCGGTCCACCGCCTGCGCGGCATGGGCAGCGCGTTCGGCGAGGGCATGGGGGTCAAGCATGGCTCGCTGTGGGGGATCGCCGGCGTCGTCGCCCTGGGATTCCTCACCGGCAAGGGCGTGCGTAGCGGCAACCTGGTACGCCTGGTGCGCCTGGGCACCAGCCTGGTGCCCTTGATCCGCCTGCTCATTGGCAACACCTCCCGCCGCTGAAACCCGAGCGCTGGCGCTTGCGCCAGCGCCCCGGACACCGGAAGCTATCCGGACTCTACGATGGGAGACAAAGCCTTGGACTGGCAAACCCTGTTGACCCGCGAACGCCTGGGCAAGGCGCTCTACAGCCCTGAAGAACTCGGCCGCAGCCCCTTCCACAAGGACCACGACCGCATCATATTCTCGGGCGCATTCCGCCGCCTGGGCCGCAAGACCCAGGTACATCCGGTTTCCAGCAACGATCATATCCACACCCGCCTCACCCACTCGCTGGAAGTCAGTTGCGTCGGCCGCTCGCTCGGCATGCGCGTCGGCGAAACCCTGCGCGGTCAGTTACCGGACTGGTGCGAACCCAGCGATCTGGGCATGGTCGTGCAGTCAGCCTGCCTGGCCCATGACATCGGCAATCCGCCGTTCGGCCATTCGGGGGAAGACGCGATCCGTCACTGGTTCCAGCAGGCCGCGGGGCGAGGCTGGCTGGATGACATGAGCGACGACCAGCGCGCCGACTTTCTCAATTTCGAAGGCAATGCCCAGGGCTTTCGTGTCCTCACCCAACTCGAGTACCACCAGTTCGACGGCGGCACGCGACTGACCTACGCCACCCTCGGCACCTATCTCAAGTATCCCTGGACCTCACGCCACGCCGATGCGCTGGGCTACAAGAAGCACAAGTTCGGCTGCTACCAGAGCGAACTGGGCCTGCTCGAACAGATTGCCGGGAAGCTCGGCCTGCCCCAGCTCGAGGACCAGCGCTGGGCGCGCCATCCGCTGGTGTACCTGATGGAGGCCGCCGATGATATCTGCTATGCGCTGATCGACCTCGAGGACGGTCTGGAAATGGACCTGCTGCAATACGCCGAGGTCGAGGCGCTGCTGCTGGACCTGGTCGGAGACGACCTGCCGGAAACCTATCGCCAACTCGGCCCCGACGAGTCACGTCGGCGCAAGCTGGCGATCCTGCGCGGCAAGGCCATCGAGCACCTGACCAATGCCGCCGCCCAGGCCTTCGTCGAGCAGCAGGATGCCCTGCTGGCCGGTCACCTGCCGGGCGACCTGGTCGAACACATGCATGGCCCGGCGCAACGCTGCGTACTCCAGGCCAAGGACATGGCGCGCAAGAAGATCTTCCAGGACAAGCGCAAGACCCTGCATGAGATCGGCGCCTATACGACCCTGGAGATTCTGCTCAACACATTCTGCAGCGCAGCGCTGGAGCAGCATGGCGGGCGCACGCCATCCTTCAAGAGCCGGCGCGTGCTGGACCTGATAGGTAACAACGCACCCAATCCGCACGGTTCGCTGCATGGTGCGTTCTTGCGCATGATCGACTTCATCGCGGGCATGACCGACAGCTATGCCAGCGAAATGGCGCTGGAAATGACAGGGCGCTCCAGTTCCAGATGAAGGGGTGGTGACGGCAGACCGGCGTTTGCTGTCACCGCCAATTTTGAAGGACTTTTCCCACAAGTTTGAAAACTTATTAAACAAACTACGCTTTATTACAACGCCACGCTTTAAAAAAATCATCTGCCGTCACCACCTTCCACCCCTCTCGTAGCAGTATTTATCGACAACTGTAAGCAAATTCCTATATCTGGGATTTGGCATGGCCTTTCCTGCAAACCGCCATTCAACTGAGCTAATGTGCGACTGCCTTAGCCCCGCTGCATGGAATGTTGAATATGTACTCAGTGTTTATCGTTGACGACCATCCCATTATCCGATTGGCCATTCGGATGCTGCTGGAAAATCAGGGTTACAAGATTGTCGGCGAATCGGACAATGGCGTGGATGCCATGCAGATGATTCGTGAGCTGCGCCCTGACCTGGCGATCCTCGACATCAGCATCCCGAAGCTCGATGGCCTGGAAATGCTCTCGCGTTTCCAGGCCATGGCCTTGCCGCTCAAGGTCCTGGTGCTGACCGCGCAATCACCCGCCCTGTTCGCCACCCGCTGCATGCATTCCGGGGCCGCCGGTTATGTCTGCAAGCAGGAGGACCTCAGCGAGTTGCTGAGCGCCATCAAGGCGGTGCTCTCCGGGTACAACTATTTCCCCAGCCAGGCACTCAGTTCACCCCACGTCAAAGATAGCGAGGAGTTGGAGTTGTTCCGCCAGGTCAATGATCGTGAACTGATGGTATTGCAACTTTTTGCCCAGGGTCGCAGCAACAAGGAAATAGCCAAAGGCATGTTCCTCAGCAACAAGACCGTCAGCACCTACAAGAAGCGCCTGATGCACAAGTTGCGCGCCAGCACCCTGGTGGAGCTGATCGACGTCGCCAAGCGCAACGCACTGGTCTGAGGTCATGATGTGGAGGTACCTTGCTGCATCACTGTTGTGGCTGAGCCTGGGCGCTCCCTTGCAATGCGCCAGCGGAACCGTCGATGCAGGCCGCACGTATACCCTGCTCAGTCGCTCCTCACCCACGTCGGTCCACCCGGTGCTGACCCCCACGCAACGGCAGTGGCTGGGCACGCGTCGCGAACTGGTGCTGGGCACCTCGGCGCCAGACTATCCCCCCTTCGATATCTCCACGGGCGGCCGTGAATACCAGGGACTCACCGCCGACTATGCGGGGCTGATCGGCAATGCCCTGGGCCTGCCGGTGCGCATACGCCGCTTCCCCAGCAGGCCCGCGGCGGTGGCGGCGCTCAAGAATGGCCATATCGACATGCTCGGCAGTGCCAATGGCTATGAAGCCACCACCCAAGGCCTGGCGCTGTCACGTCCCTATGCCATCGATCAACCCGTCCTGGTAACCCGTGAAGACGAGACCCGGGCGCTGGATACAGGCCTGGAGGGTATGCGGCTGAGCATGCTCTACCATTACCTGCCCACCGAGGAAATCCGCACCAACTACCCCAAGGCCGAGCTACTGACCTTCGAATCGTCCACCCAGGCGTTGAATGCCGTCGCCTTCGAACAGGCGGACGTGTTCATTGGCGACACCGTTTCCACGCATTACCTGATCAGCCAGGGACACTTGCCGCACCTGCGCATGGCCAACTTCGGCAAGCACGAAGCCGTGGGCTTCAGTTTTGCCCTGCGCGAAGACGAGCAGACGCTGCTGACGCTGGTGGATGCCGCGCTCGATGCTCAGTCCACCGCCACGCGCAACGATATCTTCAAACGCTGGAGCGCCAGCAGCGGCAATCTGCTGACCGACCGTAAACTGCAGCTGTCGCCACGGGAGGAAAGCTGGTTGCGCGACAATCCAGTCATGCGCGTGGTGGTCAACGAAACTGCGGCTCCGCTCACGTACTTCGACAACAACGGCCGCCTGCGTGGCATCGTCGCCGACCTGCTCGAGCTCATTCGCCTGCGCACCGGCCTGCGCTTCGAAATACGTCGCGCCAGCGGCGATGGCGACATGGTCGACCAGCTCGAGTCCGGCCGCGCCGACATTATCGCCAGCCTTTCCATCGACACTCGCCGAGGAAGCACACTGCAGGTGAGTCGGCCCTACCTGGAAAGCGCCTATGTCCTGGTCAGCCATACCGGCGCCGATCAACCCAGCAGCCTGAAGCAGCTCAAGGGCAAGCGCGTAGCCATTCCCCGTGACAGCACGGTGGCCGCCCTGCTCACCGCACAGCACCCGCGGATTCACCAGGTAGCCACCGAAAGCACCTATTACTCGATGGCCCTGCTCGGCAGTGGTGCGGTGGACGCGGTCATCGCCACCCTCATCGATGCCAATCACATGGTGGCCGCCGCCAACGACCTGGTCATCCGCAGCACGGTCGGCACCGAACCGGCGACCTTCTCCATGGCCACCCGGCCTAAAGCCGGCGAACTGGCGTCGATACTCGACAAGGCCTTGCTGAGCGTCTCCCCCGAAGAGCTCGGCGTGATCAACAGCCGCTGGCGCGATCACGGCCTGCGCGAAGACGCCTACTGGCGCAGCTACAGGCGGATCATCCTGCAGGTGGTGGGGGTCATCGGCGTGCTGCTGGTGCTGGCACTGGTCTGGAATGCCAGGTTGCGCCGCCAGATCAAGCAACGCCAACGCGCCGAGCGGGCCCTCAACGACCAGCTCGAGTTCATGGGCGCACTGCTCAATGGCACGCCTCACCCCATGTACGTGCGCGACCGCGAAGGGCGCCTGAAGAGCTGCAACGAAAGCTATCTGCTCGCCGTGGGCGCCACCCTTGAACAGGTCATGGGCAAGCGCCTGGAGGACAGCCAGTTCAGCGACCGCGACTACACCCGCCAGGTCCAGGATGACTACCGGCGCGTGATGGAAGAAGGCCGACCGCTAATCCTCGACCGACCGCTGCGCCTGAAGGACAAGGAGCTGACCATCTATCACTGGATCCTCCCCTACCGCGACTCGCTGGGCGAGATGCAAGGCATCATTGGCGGCTGGATCGACATCAGCGAGCGGCGCAACCTGGTCCAGGACCTGCGCCTGGCCAAGCAGCAGGCCGACGACGCCAACCGCGCCAAGAGCGTGTTCCTCGCCACCATCAGCCACGAGATCCGCACCCCGATGAATGCACTGATCGGCATGCTGGAGCTGGCGCTCAAGCGTGCCGAACAGGGGCAGCTCGACCGCCCGGCGCTCGAGGTCGCTCATCACTCGGCAAGGGACTTGCTGGGGTTGATCGGCGATATCCTGGACATTGCCCGCATCGAGTCCGGCCATTTATCCCTCGCCCCGGAACCGGTCGACCTTGCCGCGCTGATCGAGTCCGTCGGTCGCGTGTTCGACGGGCTGGCCCGGCACAAAGGCCTGACACTGGATGTGACCATCTCCCCGGAGGCGCGCTGCCACGCGATGCTCGATCCGCTGCGCTTCAAACAGGTGCTGTCGAACCTGGTCAGCAACGCGATCAAGTTCACCGAGCAGGGCCAGGTGCACATCACCGCCAAACTGCACACAGGGGGCGAGCCGACGCTCACCACGCTGGATCTGGAAGTACGCGACACGGGTATCGGCATCCATGAGCAGGACCAGCAGCGCCTGTTCTCCCCCTTCGTACAGGCCAACCCGTACAGCGACGGCGCTCGGGCTGGCACCGGGCTCGGCCTGGTCATCAGCCGCAACCTGTGCGCCATGATGGGTGGCGAACTCACCCTGCAAAGCCTCCAGGGCGTCGGCACGCGCGTGCGGCTGGTCATGCCCCTGCAACGCGTCGACCCGGTCGATTCGCCCTTGCCGGCCAGCACGGGCATCGAACGCCCCGATACACGCCTGAGGATCCTGGTGATCGATGATCACCCGGCCAACCTGCTGCTCATGGCCCAGCAACTCGGCTACCTGGGGCTGCGCCAGGAAAGCGCCAGCGATGGACGCGAAGGCTTGCGCAAGTGGCGCGAAGGTTGTTTCGACGTGCTGGTGGTCGACTGCAACATGCCGCAGATGAATGGCTACGAACTGGCCAGGACCGTGCGGGCAGAGGAACGCCTGCAAGGGCGACCACGCTGCGCCATGCTCGGCTACACCGCCAATGCCCAGCCCGAGATACGCCAGCAATGCCTCGATGCCGGCATGGACGACTGCCTGCTCAAACCTATCGGACTGCAGATGCTCGGCCAGCGCCTGGCGGCCATCACCGGGCTTTCCCGGCAATGCATCGGCCGTAATCCGCCCCGGCATCGCTTTGACCTCGAAGGCTTGACCGCCATCGTCGGTGACAGTGTCGTCGATCGGAACCGGATTCTCAGCACGCTGCACCTGAGCCTGCGCCAGGACCTGGAAATTCTGATGGCGATCGACCCCGAGCATGACGCCAACGAACTGGCCGCCCACGCACACAAGATCCTCAGCGCGGCAAGGATGCTCGATGCAAGGATGCTGATTCAGGCGTGCGAGGCGTTGGAAGCGACCGGGTTGACCCTGGCCGAACTGAAGACGCGCCGTCAGGCGCTGGCGCGACATATGCGCCGGGTGGAGCAAGCCTTGGCCAGGCAGTTGGACAACCTGGCCGAGGCAGGGTAAGGCGGCACGTTCAGGGGTGCCGCCACCAGGGATCAGGAAGCCGGGTTGATCGGCTTGTCCGGATACCAGGCGTCCAGCAGCGGGCTGACTTCGATCTTGGTCAGTTCGCTGCGGCCCTTGAGCCAGGCTTCGACGGTGGCGCGCTGCTCTTCGCTGACCGAGCCACGCTTGGCCGAGCAGACCAGGCCGAAATCGTCGCCGCCGACATAGTCCAGGCCGTTGGCATCCATGGCGTCAGCCAGGAAGGCGTCGAGGAAGGCATCGATGGCTTCATCGGACAGGTCTTCCTTGAAGTCCAGGTTCAGTTCGAAACCCAGCTCCTGGAACTCGTCAACGCACAGCTTCTTGCGCAGACGACGGGAACGGTTGGTAGCCATGAAACAATCCTCTCAATTAATTACGCGCGGCACTTTACCAGTTTCCGGCGCGCAACGGCGCTTTTCCGTCGAACGAAACCCATGTGCGTCGCGCTTGGGGCATAATGCGCACTATATTTCGAACCGGGGCCACCATTTCTTACAGCCCCTTTTTCTTTTTCCCTCGTCTGCAGGGTTCGCGCACCTATGATCAAGACGCTCCGCCCATTGCTGCTCGCCGGCCTGTTCCTGCCCCTCGCCTTGCCTGTCCAGGCCGCCGCCGTCAACACCACCTTGCCACCCAAGGTGCAACAAGCCCTCAAGACCAACAAGCTGCAGGACTCCGCCCTGTCTCTGGTCATGCTGCCGCTCGATGGCCCGGGCACACCGACCGTGTTCAACGCCGACGTGTCGGTCAACCCGGCCTCGACCATGAAACTGGTGACCACCTACGCCGCGCTGGAGCTGCTGGGCCCGACCTTCCAGTGGAAGACCGAGTTCTACACCGACGGCACCCTGAGCAACGGCGTGCTCAATGGCAACCTCTACCTCAAGGGCGGTGGCGACCCCAAGCTGAACATGGAAAAGCTCTGGCTGCTGATGCGCGACCTGCGCGCCAATGGCGTGCGCACCGTGACCGGCGACCTGGTCCTGGATCGCAGCCATTTCGTCCAGCCCAACCTGCCACAGTTCAATGACGATGGCGGCGACGAGAACAAGCCGTTCCTGGTCAAGCCGGACTCTCTGCTGGTCAACCTCAAGGCCCTGCGCTTCGTTGCCCGCAACGACGGCGGCAAGGTGACCGTCTCGGTCGAGCCGCCGATCGCCAGCATCCGCATCGACAACCAGGTCAAGGCTTCGGCCGGCAAGCAGTGCACCGGCGATGTGCGCTACAACCCGGTGATGCAACCCGACGGTGTCAGCGTGACGGTGAGCGGTCAGCTGGCCGACGGCTGCAACTCGCAGACCTACCTGTCGCTGCTTGACCATCCCACCTACGCAGCCGGCGCGGTAAGGGCCATCTGGAGCGAGCTGGGCGGCAGCATCCAAGGCCGCGACCGCATCGAGAACGTGCCCAAGAGCGCCCGCCTGCTGGCCCGGGCCTTCTCGCCGGACCTGGTCGAGGTGATCCGCGACATCAACAAGTACAGCAACAACACCATGGCTCAGCAGCTGTTCCTCAGCCTCGGCGCGCAGTTCCGCACCGATGCCGACGGCGACGACGCCCGGGCGGCACAACGCGTGGTACGCCAGTGGATGGCCAAGAAAGGCATCACCGCGCCACACCTGGTGATGGAGAACGGCTCCGGCCTGTCCCGCGCGGAACGGGTCAGCACCCGCGAGATGGCCACGCTGCTGCAGGCAGCCTGGAAGAGCCCGTACGCCGCCGAGTTCATCAGCTCGATGCCGCTGGTAGGCATGGACGGCACCATGCGCAAGCGCCTCAAGCGCACCGCCATGAGCGGCGAGGCGCACATCAAGACCGGCACCCTCAACACCGTGCGAGCGATCGCCGGGTTCAGCCGCGACAGCAACGGGCACACCTGGGCCGTCGCCGCCATCTTGAACGACCCCAAGCCATGGGGCGCCTCACAGGTGCTTGACCAGGTCCTGCTGGATCTCTACCGACAGCCGAAGCTGGCGAACGGCACGGCGACCACGGCGCCCTGACCGGGACATCGACCGGGGCCACCCATCTGGCCCCGGCGCACGCC
>NZ_JAOCDM010000084.1 GCF_029840925.1 Pseudomonas sp. GD03858 | reverse complement strand
CACCGGCCACTGCCAGGTCGATTGCGTGCCGTTTACCGTGACGATGCGCGAGCTGGATCGCGAGCGCGTGGAGCGCTACGTGGCGACCGAACAGCCACTGGACTGCGCCGGCAGCTTCAAGGCGGAGGGATTGGGGGTCAGCCTGTTCCAGAGCACCCATGGCTGTGATGCCACGAGCCTGATCGGGCTGCCGCTGATTAGACTGGTGGACATGCTGCACAAGGAAGGCGTGCAGGTGCCTTGAGCATCAACCCTTTCAAGGTCTCTGGGCGCGGGAGCTATAGACTGGCGAGGGCCACCAAGTGCCCGACGCAACCCTTGCAGCGCCTATCAGATCGAGCGCCGCCCGCGCGGCGCATCGCGACGCAAGGCCGCTCCTACATTTGTTTCGGGCCAGTCAATCCCGTGCCATTACCTGGTCCGCCTTGTTTGCACGACGCGGTTTCAGCGTGAGCACCACTGCCGCCTCGCCTGTCTCAAGACAGGCACCAAGGCGGGCAACCATGGCCTGACAGGCTTGGTACGTTGCAACAAATGTAGGAGCGGCCTTGCGCCGCGCGGGCGGCGCTCGATCTCACAGACACTACAAATCCAACGCCAAGCACCTTGAGCAACAATGACTCAGCTCAACGCAGAGAAGGCCCCTGGAACCCCATGTACAGCGCCAGGCGCTCGGCCACGCTGGCACCGATGCGCTTGGAGAAGCGATCGAACGGCGACTCCTGCACAGTGAAGTCCACCAGCTCCTTCTCGCCCACGATGTCGCGGGCGACATAGCTGGCACTGCCCAGCCCATCCACCAGCCCCAGCGCCTTGGCCTGCTCGCCAGACCAGATCAGCCCGCTGAACAGCTCCGGATGCTCCTTGTCCTTCAACCGCTCGCCCCGCCCCTGCTTGACCATGGCGATGAACTGGCGATGCGTGGTGTCCAGCACGCCCTGCCAGAACGCGGTCTCCTCGGGCTTCTGCGGCGAGAACGGATCGAGGAACGCCTTGTGCTCACCGGCCGTGTAGGTGCGACGCTCCACCCCCAGCTTGTCCATGGTCCCGACAAAGCCGTAACCGGCCGCAGTAACACCGATGGAACCGACCAGGCTGGCCTTGTCGGCATAGATCTCGTCGGCGGCGCTGGCGATGTAGTAGGCCCCGGACGCGCCCAGGTCGGCGATCACCGCATACAGCTTGATGGCCGGGTACTCGGCGCGCAGGCGACGAATCTCGTCATACACGTAGCCCGCCTGCACCGGACTGCCGCCCGGACTGTTGATGCGCATGACCACGGCCTTGGTCTTCGGATCCTTGAACGCCTCGCGCAGGCTCTTGACGATATTGTCGGCGCTGGCCGGCTCCTGGTCGGCGATCACCCCGCGCACCTCGACCAGCGCGGTATGGTTGCCGCCACGCGAGGCCGCCTTGTCCACATCCATCAACGGCGTGAACAGGAACAGGATGCCGAACAGGTAAACAAAGGTCAGCAGCTTGAAAAAGATCCCCCAGCGCCGCGCCCGGCGCTGCTCCTGGACACCGGCCAGCAAGGTCTTCTCCAGCAGTTTCCAGCTTTTGCGCTCTTCGTTGTCCTCGGACTCGGGGGCTTTCCACTCGTCAGCCATGCTTACCTACCTTGGAATTTGCACCACGCGAATTCAACCATTCGCGCAATTGAGAGAAATGATCGATGCACACCTGCGGCCCGAACTCCGCCAAGGCCTGGAGCGGCATGGCGCCATAGCCGACCGCCACCGAGTGCATGCCGGCGTTGCTGGCCATCTGCAAGTCGAACGCCGAATCTCCGACCATCAGCGCCCGCCCGGGTTCGATCCGGCAATGGGCGAGAATTTCTTCGAGCATCAGCGGATGCGGCTTGCCACGGGTTTCGTCGGCAGCCCGGGTGATGTCGAAATAGCTTTCCCAGCCATTGGCCTTGAGCACCCGATCCAGACCGCGCCGCGCCTTGCCGGTGGCCACCGCCAGACGATACCCCTCGGCACGGAACGCTTCCAGCGACTCGACCACGCCATCGAACAACGGCGACGGCTGCTGGTCCAGCGCCATGTAGACGTCGGCATAGTGCTGACGGAAGGCCTCGACCTGCGCTGCATCGAGGTGCGGATACAGGGTGGCGATCGCCTCCCCCAGCGCCAGGCCGATGATGCCCTTGATCGCCTCGTCGCTGCTGGCGGCCTCGCCGGCACGCCCGGCGGTCACGTTCATGGCCTCGACGATGCGCCCGATGGAATCGGCCAGGGTGCCGTCCCAGTCGAAGATCAGCAGGTCATAACTTTTATTCATGGCTCAGGACGCCAGTCGCTCGATGGTCTTGGCCCACATCTCGTCCACCGGTGCCTCGAGCTTGAGCTCGCCACCATCGGGCAGCGGCACGGTCAGCTGGTAGGCATGCAGGAACAGACGCTTGCCACCCAGCTCGCGAATCTCGCGAGTGAAGTCTTCATCGCCATACTTGCTGTCGCCGGCGATCATGTGCCCGGCATGCAGGGTATGCACGCGGATCTGGTGGGTACGCCCGGTGATCGGCCGCGCCTCGACGATGGTGGCGAACTCGCCGAAGCGGCGCAGCACGCGAAACATCGTCAGCGCCTCCTTGCCCTCGTCGTTGACTTCGACCATACGCTCGCCGGAACGCAGGTTGCTCTTCTGCAACGGCGCGTTGACCTGCTTCTTCGCGGTCGGCCAGTGGCCGCGCACCAGCGCCATGTAGCGCTTGTCCACGCCATCGCCACGCAGCGCGGCATGCAGGTGGCGCAGCATGCTGCGCTTCTTGGCGATCATCAGCAGGCCCGAGGTGTCGCGATCCAGGCGATGCACCAGCTCCAGCTCCTTGGCGTCCGGGCGCAACTGGCGCAGCGCCTCGATCACGCCAAAGCTCAGGCCGCTGCCGCCATGCACGGCGATGCCGGCCGGCTTGTTCATCACGATCAGCGCCTTGTCCTCGTAGACAATGGCCGCTTCAAGGCGCTGCAGCAGCCCCTGGGCCACCGGCGCCGGCTCGTCGCGCTCGGGCAGGCGCACCGGCGGCACGCGCACGATATCGCCGGCCTGCAGCTTGTATTCGGGCTTGATCCGCCCCTTGTTGACCCGTACCTCACCCTTGCGCAGGATGCGGTAGACCAAGGTCTTGGGCACGCCCTTGAGGGCCGTGATGAGGAAATTGTCGATGCGCTGGCCGGCAAGCTCCGGCGGGACTTCGATCAGCTGAACGCCGGAAGTCGGGGGGGTATTGGTCGTCATGGCGGGATCATAACAATTTTTTATGGAATTGAAGCACTTAATCATTGCTGCTATAGTCGCGAACGCCGCCAAAAGCGGCAGGCCAGCGGCACCAGGCTCTACGCCGGCCCTGACCATCGCAATTCCCGAGGACGCGAGGCCGTCCTACGGAGCGTTCGCCAGTTTAACTAAATGCCTGGAATCGCCACCAGCGCTGTGTAGAGAAGACCGAAAAAAAACGACAAGTGCGGTGTTTCACCTGCTTACCCGCTTCTTTTCGCCGTACCTCTGCCCGCCACCGTCGTTTCCGCGCATTCGGGCGAATGCTTCGGAAATACCTGCCTTGGATATGTTATGGCGCCAGCCCGGTACTGGGCTGGCGAAAAATGCAACCCGTTGCGGATTCAGCGCGCGGCAGCACCGAATTTTCAAGGGATACGTGCAGGGTGGAGATGTACAGCCCTCGGACCGTGTGGCACCGAACCCGCCCCAGCGCCCCACTCAACGGGCGATGAGCGGACAAGGTCCTGAACAGACGCCCTCGTGGCGTCCACGGACGACCGGTTGATTCCTCCTCCTGACTGAGTGCACCAGGCCCGCTCGATTGATTCGGATAACCTTCGAAAAGCTCGACAGGTCTTTTGGCACCGCAAAACAGGACGCGTCGTCGCGACAACGGCAGGCTGGGCAACCGGCTGGTGCCGAACGTCGCCAGACACGGGGGTGGCCCGCCACCCTTTGCGCACCTTGGCACCGACCATGAGAAGTCGTGTGTGCCGCACGCCGTTTCCGGCAGCCCGGAAACCGACGGTACAACATGAAAAGAATGCTGATTAACGCAACTCAGCCCGAAGAGTTGCGTGTAGCCCTGGTGGACGGCCAACGTCTCTACGACCTGGACATCGAGTCCGGCGCCCGTGAGCAGAAAAAGGCCAACATCTACAAAGGCAAGATCACCCGGATCGAGCCCAGCCTCGAAGCCGCCTTCGTCGACTTCGGCTCCGAACGTCACGGCTTCCTGCCGCTGAAGGAAATCTCCCGCGAGTACTTCAAGAAAGCCCCTGAAGGCCGGGTCAACATCAAGGAAGTCCTGAGCGAAGGCCAGGAAGTCATCGTCCAGGTCGAGAAGGAAGAGCGCGGCAACAAAGGCGCCGCCCTGACCACCTTCATCAGCCTGGCCGGCCGCTACCTGGTGCTGATGCCCAACAACCCACGCGCCGGTGGCATCTCGCGCCGCATCGAAGGCGAAGAGCGCAACGAACTGCGCGAAGCGCTGAACGGCCTGACCGTTCCGGGCGACATGGGCCTGATCGTGCGCACCGCAGGCCTGGGCCGCAGCAGCGAAGAAATGCAGTGGGACCTCGACTACCTGCTGCAGCTGTGGACCGCCATCAAGGAAGCCTCGCAAGACCGCGCCGCGCCGTTCCTGATCTACCAGGAAAGCAACGTCATCATCCGCGCCATCCGCGATTACCTGCGCCAGGACATCGGCGAAGTGCTGATCGACAGCATCGATGCCCAGGAAGAAGCCCTGACCTTCATCCGCCAGGTGATGCCGCAGTACGCCAGCAAGGTCAAGCTGTACGAAGACAGCGTGCCGCTGTTCAACCGCTTCCAGATCGAAAGCCAGATCGAGACCGCCTTCCAGCGCGTGGTCGACCTGCCATCCGGCGGCTCGATCGTCATCGACCCGACTGAAGCCCTGGTGTCCATCGACATCAACTCGGCGCGCGCCACCAAAGGCAGCGACATCGAAGAGACCGCCCTGCAGACCAACCTGGAAGCGGCCGAAGAGATCGCCCGCCAGCTGCGCCTGCGTGATATCGGCGGCCTGATCGTCATCGACTTCATCGACATGACCCCGGCCAAGAACCAGCGCGCCGTCGAAGAACGCGTGCGTGAGTGCCTCGAGGCCGACCGTGCCCGCGTGCAGGTGGGCCGCATCTCGCGCTTCGGCCTGCTGGAGATGTCCCGTCAGCGCCTGCGCCCCTCGCTGGGCGAAAGCAGCGGCATCGTCTGCCCGCGCTGTTCCGGCACCGGCATCATCCGTGACGTCGAGTCGCTGTCGCTGGCGATCCTGCGCCTGATCGAGGAAGAAGCACTGAAGGACCGCACCGCCGAAGTGCGCGCCCAGGTGCCAATCCCGGTGGCCGCTTTCCTGCTCAACGAGAAACGCAACTCGATCACCAAGATCGAACTGCGCACTCGCGCACGCATCATCATCCTGCCGAACGATCACCTGGAAACCCCGCACTTCGAAGTCCAGCGCCTGCGCGACGACAACCCGGACGTGCTGAACAACCAGTCCAGCTACGAGATCGCCTCGACCGAGACCGAAGAAGCGCCGCAGCCGACCGCCACCCGCACCCTGGTGCGCCAGGAAGCCGCGGTCAAGACCGCGCCGGCCCGCGCCAACGCCCCGGTACCGGCCACCGCTGAAGAGCAGCCGGCCCCTGTCGCGCCGGTCGCCGCCCCTGCCGCCGCCGAGCCAAGCCTGTTCAAGGGCCTGGTCAAATCGCTGGTCAGCCTGTTCGCCGGCAAGGAAGAGCCTGCCGCCGCACCGGCCGCAACCACCGAGAAGCCAGCCACCGAGCGCTCGCCACGCAACGAAGAGCGCCGTAACGGTCGCCAGCAGAGCCGCAACCGCAACGGTCGTCGCGAAGAAGACCGCAAGCCACGCGAAGAGCGCGCCCCGCGCGAAGAGCGTCAGCCTCGCGAAGAGCGTGCCCCGCGTGAAGAGCGCGCGCCACGTGAAGAGCGTCAACCGCGCCAGCCGCGTGAAGATCGCCGCGGCAACCGCGAAGAGCGCGTGCGCGAACTGCGCGAGCCGCTGGACGCCGCACCGGCCGCCCGCGAAGAACGCGCCCCGCGTGAAGAGCGTGCGCCACGTGAAGAACGTGTAGCCCGCGAAGAGCGCGCCCCACGTGAAGAGCGTGCACCGCGCGAAGAACGCGCACCGCGTGAGGAACGAGCACCTCGCGAAGAGCGTGCACCACGTGAAGAGCGTGCCCCTCGCGAAGAGCGTGCCCCTCGCGAAGAACGTGCCCCGCGTGAAGAACGCGCCCCTCGCGAAGAGCGCCAGCTGCGCCCTGAAGTGCAGGCCGCTGAACAGGCCGTGGAGCTTGCCGAGGAGCAACTGCCGAACGAAGAGCTGCTGCAGGACGAGCAGGAAGGCGCCGATGGCGAGCGTCCACGCCGCCGCTCCCGTGGCCAGCGTCGTCGCAGCAACCGTCGTGAGCGCCAGCGCAACGCCAATGGCGAGCTGATCGAAGGCGGCGACGAAGACGCCGGTGAAGAGCAGCCACAACAGCACCAGGCCACCGAGCTGGGTGCCGAATTGGCCGCCGGCACTGCCGTCATCGCCGCCGTTGCCACCAGCAACATCAGCGTCAGCGCCGAAGTCGAAGCCAACCAGCAGGCCGAACGCGCCAGCGCGGCTGTCGCCGAGACCCAGGTGGAAATCACCGAAGTCGTGGCCGAGCAGGTCGCCATTGCCCCAGTGGTCGAGCAGCCTGTCAGCGAGCCTGTGGTCGCCGCCGAGCCGAGCATCGAGCCTGTCGTCGAAGTGGCGCCGCAGCCTGTGGTTGAAGAAGCCGCCGCCCAGCAGCCGACCGCCGTTGTCGAGGCAGCTGTCGAGCCTGTAGCTGTCGTGGAAGCCCCTGCGGTGGAAGCGGACGAGATCGACAAGGCGCCGGTTGCCGAAGCGGTCGAAGTCGAGGCGCCAGTCGCCGAGCAGCCTGCTCCAGTGGTCGAAGCCGTCGAAGCCCAGCCTGAAGTGGTCGAAGCCCCGGTGGCCGAGCCTACGCCAGCCGTGGTTGCCGAAGAAACGCCGGTCGAGCCGTCCACCATCATGCTGCCGAACGGCCGTGCGCCGAACGATCCGCGTGAAGTGCGTCGCCGCAAGCGTGAAGCCGAAGCAGCCGCCGCTGCCCTGGCCGCCGCCCAGGCTGCCCCGGCCGAAGCCCTGGAAACCGCTGACGAGCACAAGCCTCATCACGGTTGATAGCCTTGGCTGAATGAAAAAGCCCCGCCAGTGCGAACTGGCGGGGCTTTTTCTTTACCGATTTGGATGTCACCGGCCTTGCCCATAACCTATTGATTTAGCAGGGACCTGTGGGAGCGGGCTTGCCCGCGAACACCGGCAAAGCCGGTGCCATCCACCGCGTCGCTTGCTTCGCGGCTAAAGCCGCTCCCACAGAGTGCGCGCCGGCCACGCAATCAGTACAGGTTCGGCTCCATCTCCAGCTCAACCCCGAAGCGCTCGAGGATATCCGCCCGGATCCGCCGAGCCAGCGCATGCAACTGCGCCCCGCTCGCCTGGCCGTAGTTCACCAGCACCAGCGACTGCAAGCGGTGCACCCCGGCATCGCCATCGCGATAGCCTTTCCACCCCGCCTGCTCGATCAGCCAGCCCGCCGCCAGTTTCACCCGGCCATCGGCCTGGGGATAGGCCACCACACCAGGATGCTCGGCACGGATACGCTCGGCCAATTCAGCGGACACCACAGGGTTCTTGAAGAAGCTCCCGGCGTTACCCAGCTCAGCCGGATCCGGCAGTTTCTCCCGACGGATACTGCAGATCGCGTCGCTGATCGCCTGCGCGGTCGGCTGCTCGACGCCCTGCTCCGCCAGGCGCTGACGCACCGGGCCGTAGTCCAGGTGTGCCTGCAAGGTGCGGCTCAAGGCAAAGCGCACGCGCAGGATCAGCCAGCGCCCGGGGTTGCGCTTGAACAGGCTGTCGCGATAGCCGAACGCGCACTCTTCCAGCGAGAAATCCCGCAGCTCGCCGGTCTCGCGGTCCAGCGCGGTCAAGCCGGCGAACACATCCTTGATCTCCACGCCGTAGGCACCGACGTTCTGCATCGGCGCGGCGCCCACGGTGCCGGGGATCAGGCTGAGGTTTTCCAACCCGCACAGCCCCTGCCCAAGGCTCCACTGCACGAACGGATGCCAAGGCTCGCCGGCCTCGGCCTCCACCACCACCCGCTCGCCATCATCGCTGAGCAGGCGGCGGCCACGGCTGGCCATGTGCAGCACCAGGGCCTCGACATCGCGGGACAGCAGCAGGTTGCTGCCGCCGCCGATCACCAGCACCGGCACCTGCCGCTCGGCGGCCAGGGCCAGGGCCTGGCGGGCTTCGTCGTCGTCATGCACCTGGGTGAAGTAGCGGGCACTGACATCGATACCGAAGGTGTTGTAGGGCTTGAGCGACACGCGCTCCTGCCAATGCGCCGTCATAACCGCCCCTTGATTTCCACGACCAGCTCGCGACAGGCCGCCTCGATCAGGTCCAAAACCTGCTCGAAGCCCTCGGCACCGCCGTAGTAAGGGTCCGGCACTTCGTCCAGGGCGGCGCCATAGCGGCGCAGAAACAGGTCGAGCTCGCCCTTGGCGTTGTGCGGGCGCAAGGCCTGCAGGTTGCCCAGGTTGCTCTTGTCCATGGCCAGGACCAGGTCGTACTCGGCGAAGTGCGCCGCCTTGACCTGCTGGGCGCGCTGGCGCGACAGGTCGTAGCCACGGGCCAGGGCGGCCTTGCAGGTACGGCTGTCGGGCGCCTTGCCCACATGCCAGTCACCCGTGCCGGCGGAGGCCACCTGCACCACATCACCCAGGCCTGCGGCCTCCAGCTGGTGGCGCAGCACGCCTTCGGCGGTCGGCGAGCGGCAGATATTGCCGAGGCAGACGAACAGGACGCGCATCAGGCCTCCAGCAAGCGCCGTACGCGCTCCAGGTCTTCAGGGGTATCCACGCCCACGGCCGGGGCCTCGATGGCGTCGGCGACATGGATGCGCACGCCGTGCCACAGGGCACGCAGCTGCTCCAGCGATTCGGTCTGCTCCAGCCAGCACGGGCCCCAGGCGACGAAGTCCTGGAGGAAGCCCACGCGGTAGGCGTACATGCCGATATGGCGGCGATAAGGCACGCCCTCCGGCAACGGGTCGCGGCTCTTGGCGAAGGCGTCGCGGGCCCAGGGCAGCGGCGCGCGGCTGAAGGTCAGGGCCAGGCCGTGCTTGTCGCTGACCACCTTGACCGCGTTGGGGTTGAAGATGGTTTCCGGGGCGTGGATCGGCTCGGCCAGGGTGGCGATGCCGGCTTCCGGGTGCGCGGCCAGGTTGGCCGCCACCTGGTCGATGATCACCGGCGGAATCAGCGGCTCGTCGCCCTGCACGTTGACCACGATGGCATCGGCGGCCAGGCCCAGTTGGGCGGCCACCTCGGCCAGGCGATCGGTGCCCGACTCATGGTCGGCGCGGGTCAGCAGCACCTCGGCGCCAAACGCCCGGCAGGCCTCGACGATGCTGGCATCGTCGGTGGCGATGACTACGCGGCTGGCACCGCTCTTGCGCGCCTGCTCCCACACATGCTGGACCATCGGCTTGCCGGCGATCGGCAGCAATGGCTTGCCCGGCAGACGCGTGGAGCGCAGCCGGGCGGGAATCACCACGGTGAAATCCAGGCTCATTTGTCCAGGCGCTCTTCGTCGGTCAGGGTGCGCGCCTCGCTCTCCAGCATCACCGGGATGCCGTCGCGGATCGGATAGGCCAGGCCCGCGCCCTTGCTGATCAGCTCGGTCTTGTCGGCGCTGAGCTTGAGCGGGCCCTTGGTGATCGGGCAGGCCAGGATATCGAGCAGTTTGGTGTCCATGGAGGTGTCCTTGCGACGGAAAATGAAAAAGGCTCAGGGGCGGCCGGGCAGCAGGCGATCGAGCTGGGCGTCGAACCAGGCGCTGAACGCGGGCGTCGGCACGGCGTCGACCGCCAGGTACCACCAGTCATCGGCGGCGAAGGGCCGGCATTTCACCGCATCCTTCTCGGTCATCACCAGCGGCAGCGGCGGGCTGAACGACAGCACCTCGCGGCTGTAGGGCGCATGGTCGGCGAAGGGGTGCGGCACCGGCTGCCAGTGTAGCCCCAGCAGGGTGTTGAAGAAACGTTGCGGATTGCCGATGCCGGCCACGGCATGCAGGGCCTGGCCAGGCGGGAACAGGTCGAGATCGCGACGCTCGCCGCTGCGCAGGTTGATCAGCACCGAGGGTTGCAGGCGGAAGGCGAAGCCATCGTTGCGGTCGGCCTCAGCGCCGTTGAACAGCACCGCGTCGGCCTCCTGCAGGCGCTCGGCCGGCTCGCGCAAAGGGCCGGCCGGCAGGCAGCGGCGGTTGCCCAGGCCCCGCGCGGCGTCGATCAGCACCAGCTCCAGGTCGCGGGCCAGGCGGTAGTGCTGCATGCCGTCGTCGCACAGGATCAGGTCCGGCGCGTCGCTGGCCAGCAGGGCCTGCACCGCGCGGGAACGGTCGGGGTCGATCACCAGCGGCACGCCGGTGCGCTGGACGATCAGCAAGGGTTCGTCGCCGGCCTGCTCGGCGCGCTGGTCGGCATTGACACGCCAGGGGTACCGCGGCGGCTTGGCGCCATAGCCACGGCTGACCACGCCGACGGAGAGCCCCTGCCGACGGCAGTGCTCGATCAGCCAGAGGATCATCGGCGTCTTGCCGGTGCCGCCGACGGTGATGTTGCCCACCACGATCACCGGTACCGGGGCGCGGTAGCTGGGGCTTTCGCCGCTGAGGAAGCGCGCGCGCTTGCGCGTCACCACGCGGCGGTACAGCGCCTCCAGCGGACGCAGCAGGGCCAGTGCCGGGTGCCCGGCGTACCAGGCGGCGAGCAGACGGTCGGCGAAGGCCATCAAGGTTTGCCCTGCGCGGCCTCGACGGTGGTCATGCGCAACTTGCTGAAGCCGAGCTTGCCGGCTGCGTCCATTGCGGTGATCACGGCCTGGTGCGGGGTCTTGCCGTCGGCGCTGATGGCCAGCGGCAGGGTGATGTCGCCAGCGGATTCCTTCTCGATCGCCTCGCTCAGGGTGGCCAGGTCGCTCTTGGGCAGCAGGTGATTGTTCACCGAGTACACGCCATCGGCGCTGATGGTGACCTCGATCAGCTTGCCGTCATCGGGCTGCGCCGGCGCGGCGCTGCTGGCCTCGGGCAGCTCGACGCGCAGCTGGGTCTCGCGGGTGAAGGTGGTGGTGACCACGAAGAACAGCAGCAGCACGAACACCACGTCGATCAGCGATGCCAGGTTGATGTCGACGCTCTCGCGCTGGCGGTTGCGCCGAAACTTCACGCCTTGCCTCCGGCCACTTCCACTTCGCGGTCGCCCTGCAGCACTTCCACCAGCTTGATCGCTTCCTGTTCCATGCCCACCACCAGTTCATCGATGCGGCGCAGCAGGAAGCGGTGGAAGAACACAGCCGGGATACCGACCATCAGGCCGGCCGCGGTGGTGACCAGGGCCTTGGAGATGCCACCGGCCAGCACGGCGGCGTTGGCGGTCATCTGCGAGCCCATGAAGGCGCTGAAGATATCGATCATGCCCAGCACGGTGCCCAGCAGGCCCAGCAGCGGGGCCATGGCGGCGATGGTGCCGAGGGTGCTGATGTAGCGTTCCAGCTCGTGAATGACTCGCGAGGCGGCTTCCTCGATGCACTCTTTCATGATTTCGCGGCCGTGGCGCGAGTTGGCCAGGCCCGCGGCGAGGATCTCGCCCAGCGGTGAATCGGCGCGCAGGGCCTTGAGCTTGTCACTGGTGAGTTGCTTGTCCTTGATCCACATCCACACCTGGCCCAGCAGGTGCGGCGGGGTGACACGGCTGGCGCGCAGGGTCCACAGACGCTCGACGACGATCGCCATGGCGGCGATGGAGCTCAGGATGATCGGCAGCATCATCCAGCCACCGGACTTGACCAATTCCCACACAGTAAGCACCCCTTGGAAAAAGGCCGCCACTCTACCATAGGCGCGCCTGTGGCTCATCTGCCGGAGGTCAGGGAATTGCTGTGTTGACCCAGGGGCTGCTTTGCAGCCCTTTCGCGGCACAAGGCCGCTCCTACAGGGGGGTAGGAGCGGCCTTGTGCCGCGAAAGGGGCGCAAAGCGCCCCCCGGCTCAATCCCCTGTCTCCCGCCAGAACCGCCGCTCCCTGCGCGCACCCGCCACCCCACCCTGACTCCCCAGCATCAACCGCAACGCCCCCTCCACCGCCGTGTCATGCACCACCACCGCATGCCGCCGATAGCGCTCGATCACCTGAGCATGGGGATGCCCGAAGCCATTGTGCCGCCCCCGGGAAATCATCACCCCACGCGGCGCCATGGCCTGGATGAACGCCTCGCTCGAGGACGTACGGCTGCCATGGTGCGGCGCCTGCAGCCAATCCACCCGTGGATCGTCGGTGGTCGCCAGCCAGGCGCGCTCCGCGCCGGCCTCCATATCGCCCGCCAGCAACAGACGCTCCCCTTTGGCCTGTACCCGTAGCACGCAGGACCGCTCGTTGCTGGATGCGCCGGCAGGCCAGTGCCAGAGCTCGAAATCGACGCCATCCCACTGCCACCGCTCGCCACTGGCGCACAGCGACGCGTCCGCCAACCCGGCGACCTCGCCGGCCAGAACCCGCGCCACCGGTACTCCGCGCCCCACCGCTGCCGCGCCACCGGCATGATCGGCGTGCCCATGGCTGATCAGCATCAGGTCCAAGTGCCTCACCCCGAGCTTGCGCAAGGTCGGCAACACCACGCTCTCGCCCAGGTCGCTCGCGCCTCGGGCGGGGCCAGCGTCGTACAACAGCGTGTGGTGACGCGTACGCAATAGCACTGCCAGGCCCTGGCCGACATCCAGCTGCCACACCTCGACCTCGCCCAACGGCACCTGTTCGCGGGGCACCCACAGCGCCAGCAGCATCACTGCGCCCGGTGCGCGCAACGGCACGCCACGGGGCAACAGCACCAGCACAGCGCCCAGGCAGACCAGCATCCAGGCCCACACCGGCAGTGGTTCGGGAACCCAGGCTGGCTGAAACTCCGCGATCTGCGCCAGCGCGCCGAACAACCCGTCCAGCGACAGCCCGGCCAACCACAGCAACCCCTCCCCCAACCCAGGCACCGGCAACAAGGCAGTACCCAGCAACGCCAACGGCAGCACGCCCAGGCTGAGCCAGGGCACGGCCAACAGATTGGCCAGAGGGGCGCTGAGACTGATGGGTAATCCCAGCGCCAGCAACACCGGCAACAACCCCACCGCAATCACCCATTGGGCACGGCTCCAGGCCTGCCAAGGCCGCCACGCACCCAGCCGGGCGGAAAAACACAGCACCAGCACCGCCACGGCGCTGAACGACAACCAGAACCCCGGCAACAGGCTCGCCAGTGGTTCGACCAGCAGCACGCCGAGCGCGGCCAGCAACAGCGGCGTCCAGGCGCCCAGATGGCGAAAGCGCAGGCGCCATAGCAGTACCACCGCCAGCATCAGGCAGGCCCGCTGCACCGGCACGCCGAATCCGGCCAGCGCGCCATAGCCAAGCGCGGCCAGCATCGCCAGCCCGCTCGCCCAGGGCAGCCAGGGCAGCCTGCGCGGCCACCCGCCCAGTCGCGCCAGCCCCGCCACCACCCCATAGACCAGCCCGGCCAGCAGGCCGATATGCTGCCCGGAGATCACCAACAGATGCACCGTGCCAGTGGCCTGCAGGGTCTGCCAGTCCTCACGCGCCAAACCGCTGCCATCGCCCAGCACCAGCGCCACCAGTGCCGCTGAGCGTCCTTCGCTATCGCCCCGCATGAGGCGTTGACGGATGGCATCACGCCAGCCGGCAGCCACCGTTTCCAGACGTTCCCCGGCCTTGACCGTGCCGGTGGCGCCGATGCGCCGCGCCAGCAAGGTCACCTCCCGATCCGGGCCATGGGGGTTGAGCAAGCCATGGGGCCGCCGCAGGTTGACCGCCAGGCGCCAACGTTCGCCGGGCCGCAACTGTGGCCCGGCGAACCAGCTCAACTGCAGACGCTGCGGCAGCTGCCCACGCCGCGACTCGCCGTGCACCAGCTCGAAGCGCACGCCTTGCTCGGTGCGGGCCGGCAAGCCCGCCACCGTCCCTTCAAGCCATACCGTGCGGCCCTCCAGGGCCTGCGCCAGGCGATCATCCAGGGCCTGCTGCGCCGACCAGCAGGCCCAGCAGCCACCCAGTACGAAGCAACCCACCGGCCAGGCCCGCGTACGCAGGCTGGCCAGGGCCAGCAACGATGAGGCAATCAACCATCCGACCGGTGGCAGAACGGGCAAAAAGCGCAGGCTCAACAGCCCGAGCACCAACGCAAGCATCCCTGTGCGCATGAGATAGAGCTCCAGAAGCGAAAACGCCCCTGAGGCTTAGCCGATTGGCAGGGAAATTCTGCTAAACAATTGTCACAAACTCTGAACGAGCCTGCGCTTCAATCAAGGCATACTTACGCCCTTCGACCCTGCCGGGAGCCCACATGCCGCGCCGTCTGTTCAAACGCTACATGCCGGACCCGACCAGCATCCGCGAACACAAGTCGTTACGCTTTTTCGGCAAGCTGCTGCACGACCCCAATCTCTGGCACCTGAATCGCCATTCGGTGGCACGGGCCATGGGCGTCGGCCTGTTCGCGGCGTTGATCCCCATTCCCATGCAGATGCTGCTGGCCGCCGCCCTGGCGATTCCGGTGCGCGGCAACCTGCCGATCGCGGTGAGCCTGGTGTGGCTGACCAATCCGCTGACCATGCCGCCGGTGTTCTTCGTCACCTACATGACCGGCGCCTGGCTGATGCAGGTGCCGCCGCGCACGCTGCCCGACGAAATCACCGTCGACTGGGTCACCGACCAGCTGGCGACGATCTGGCAGCCATTCCTGCTGGGTTCGGTGGTGTGCGGGGTGGTGCTCGGCGTGCTCGCCTACTTCACCACCATGGGCTACTGGCGCTGGTGGGTGGGCCGGCAGTGGCGCCGGCGCCAATGCCGCTGCCTACGCACGCATGCCACGGCCGCTGACCAGCAGGCGAACGCACAGCAGGTAGAGCAGCGCGGTAGCCACCAGCATGAAGCTGATCGCCGTGCCAATACTGATGTCCGACACCCCTAGGATGCCGTAGCGGAACGAGTTGACCATGTGCAGCACCGGGTTGGCCAGCGACACGGTCTGCCAGAACGGCGGCAGCAGGTTGATCGAATAGAACACCCCGCCCAGGTAGGTCAGCGGCGTCAGCACGAAGGTCGGGATGATCGAGATATCGTCGAAGTTGCGCGCGAATACCGCGTTGACGAAGCCCAGCAGCGAGAAGATGGTCGCGGTCAGCAGCACCACGACGATGGTCACGCCCAGGTGATGCACCTGCAAGTGGGTGAAGAACAGCGACAGGATGGTCACGATCACCCCCACCGCCAGCCCGCGCAGCACACCGCCCAGCACATAGCCGACGAGGATGGTGTGCGGTGATACCGGCGAGACCATCAGCTCCTCGATGGAGCGCTGGAACTTGCTGCCGAAGAAGCTCGATACCACGTTGCCGTAGGAGTTGGTGATCACCGACATCATGATCAGCCCCGGGACGATGTACTCCATGTAGGTGAAACCACCCATGTCGCCGATCTGCCGGCCGATCAGGTTACCGAAGATCACGAAGTACAGGACCATGGTGATCGCCGGCGGCAGCAGGGTCTGCGGCCAGATACGCAAGAAGCGCCGCACTTCACGGTAGACGATGGTGTTCAGGGCGACCCAGTTGGTGCGCAGCTCCACGCTCATACGGCCACCTTCGACAGGTTCTTTTCCACCAGGGACACGAACAGCTCCTCGAGTCGGTTGGTCTTGTTGCGCAGGCTCTGCACTTCGATGCTCTTCAGCGCCAGTTGGCTGAACAGCGCGGTGATGCCGATGTCCTTGTCCACCTGCACCTCCAGGGTGTGCGGGGTGATCAACCGGCACGGGTAGCCCTGCAGCTCAGGCGCGGCGGGCAGGTCCTGCTTGAGATCGAGCACGAAAGTCTCGACATGCAGCTTGCCCAGCAGCTGGCGCATGCTGGTGTTCTCGACGATGGTGCCGTGGTCGATGATGCCGATGTTGCGGCACAGCTGCTCGGCCTCTTCGAGGTAATGGGTGGTGAGGATGATGGTGATGCCCTTCTGGTTGAGCTCGGTGAGGAAGCTCCACATCGAACGGCGCAGCTCGATGTCCACCCCGGCGGTCGGCTCGTCGAGGATCAGCAGGCGCGGCTCGTGGATCAGCGCTCGGGCGATCATCAGCCGGCGTTTCATGCCGCCGGACAGCGAGCGTGACTGCACATCGCGCTTGTCCCACAGCCCGAGCTGGGTGAGGTACTGCTCGGCGCGCTCCTTGGCCAGCTTGGGCGGGATACCGTAGTAGCCGGCCTGGGTGACGACGATGTCGAAGGTCTTCTCGAACTGGTTGAAGTTGAACTCCTGCGGCACCACGCCCAGGCAGCGCTTGAGCGCCGCAGGCTCGCGGTCCAGGTCGTGACCGAACACGTTGACCGTACCGCTGGTCTTGTTCACCAGGGTCGAGAGAATGCCGATGGTGGTGGACTTGCCGGCGCCGTTGGGGCCGAGCAAAGCGAAGAAGTCGCCCTCGGCAACGTCCAGGTCGATGCCCTTGAGGGCCTGGAAACCGTTGCCGTAGGTCTTGGTCAGCTGTCGAATGGACAGGGCGGAACTCATAGCGGGTCAGGTACCGAGAAAAAGGTTCAGGACACGCCAGGTAAAATCACTGGCGCAGTGAGTGCGGCCATGGTGCAAGGCCCGGCCGCACAAGTACAGTCACATCTATTGATAATGACTATCGAAGTGGCATCACGTCAGGGCGGTCATCACCGCCGCCTGGTAGGCCGGGCGCTGCTTGAGGCGCTCGTACCAGGCTTCGAGGTGATACATGGCCGGGCGTTCGATGGGCATTTCGAACCAGGCGTAGATGAAGCTGCCCAGGGGGATGTCGCCCATGCCGATCTGCTCGCCGGAGAGGTAGGGTTGCTTGGCCAGGGTGGCGTCGGCGATCGACAACAGCTTGGCGCACTGCTTGTGCGCGGCGTTGATCGCCACCCAGTCGCGCTGGTCATCGGGGGTGCGCACCATGCCCCAGAACAGCGGGCGGAACGGGCCGGCCAGGGACGAGGTGTTCCAGTCCATCCACTTGTCGGCCAGGGCGCGCTGGCGCGGGTCTTCGAGGTACCAGCCCTGCTCGGCGCCGTACTCGGCGCACAGGTAGCGGACGATGGCGTTGGACTCCCACAGCACCAGGTCGCCGTCTTCGAGCATCGGCACCAGGCCGTTGGGGTTGAGAGCGCGGTAATCGGCTTCGTTGACCAGGCCGAAGGCGCCACCGGCGTCGATGGCTTCGAATTCCAGGCCCAGTTCGTGGGCGATCCATAGCGCCTTGCGCACATTGCTCGAGTTCTTGCGGCCCCAGATCTTCAGCATGGCAACGTCCTTATGAATGCGGAGGGGGGACAGTCTACTCCAAGTTCGACGATAGCTTTGTAGCGTGTTCGAGATCGAGCGCCAAGTTCGACGATAGCTTTGTAGAGTGTTCGAGATCGAGCGCCGCCCGCGCGGCGCATCGCGACGCAAGGCCGCTCCTACATTTGTTGCAACGTGCCGAACCTGTCAGGCCATGGTTGCCCGCCTTGGTGCATGTCTTGAGACAGGCGAGGCGGCAGTGGTGCTCACGCTGAAACCGCGTCGTGCAAACAAGGCGGACCAGGTAATGGCACAGGATTGACTGGCCCGAAACAAATGTAGGAGCGGCCTTGCGTCGCGATGCGCCGCGCGGGCGGCGCTCGATCTCCCAGGCGCAGAATCTCTCTCGGCGAACACTCCAGAGCCCCCAAAAAATCTATGTCAGATATTTCCGAACCTGAAACCAAATGCTTCAGCCGCCAAGGCTTGGGAACTATCCTACGCGCCTGCCGGAAGCTGCCGCGTTGTCGGGGAAATACCCTAGGGATAACTTCGCCGGGTCGCCACATTTGGTGACCGGGTGTGAGAACCCGACCTGCACTGCCATGGCGTTTGCTTTATGGCAGCCTTGCGCGGGCAGACTTCGGTCTGGCCGGCTTCAGTGCACCGGTTTCTCACCCCGCGTACGGCTGCCACCCTCATCCGTGAGAAAGATCGAGATGGCCGCTCCCGTCACGCACTGGAGTTACCCCATGAAGAAGATCGTTCCCGACCCACCTCGCCTCACCCACTTCATCACCATCCGCCCCACCCTCACCCGCGACGAAGCCATGGCCGCCGCCGTCGAAGTCGCCAGTGCCATCTCCGACGTACTCGATATCTACTTCAAGACCGCCCCCGGCGAATGCCGCGAGCGCCTGTTCACCGCCAGCGACTACCTCGGCCAACTGGCCTGCGCCCTGCTCGAACACAAACCGCAGGTGCAGCCATGAGCCGCGGGCATACCGCGGGCCGCACCACCTGCCTGGACCTGTTCAAGGTCGAGCCGGGGGTTGCGTTCGAAGATGCCTTCAGCGAGTTGTCGGTGCTGCTCGGCTGCATCCGCCACCTGACCTGCGAGGCCGAGATGGAAGGCGACCTGCTGGCCGGCAGCTCGGCGCGGATCCTCAGCGCCATGGCCAAGGCGCTGATCGATGACATGGAGGTGGGGTTGAACCGGAAGACCGCATGAACCCCGGGGGCCGCTTTGCGGCCCTATCGCGACACAAGGCCGCTCCTACAGGAGTACGCATATCCCTGTAGGAGCGGCCTTGTGTCGCGATAGGGCTGCGCAGCAGCCCCAGGATCCATCGACAGTCACCGAACGAACTCCCAGCGCCCCACCCTGTCACTTCCTAGGCAGGCCATCCACCCCAACACGTCTAAGCTCTGTGGATCGCCCCCCGACCCCGCTTCCAAGGAGGAAGAATCATGCTGCTGTTGTGGTTGCTGGTCCTGGTGCTAGGCGCCGCGTATCTCCTGCATCGGCGCCTGGCGCCGTTGCAGATCCTCGCGGCGATCGCCGCCTATACCCTGCTCATGGGCCTGTTCAGCAGCGCGCCGGGCTGGCTGCTGACGCTGATCTGGCTGGTGATCGCCATCAAGGCCGCCTTCTTCGTCCTGCCCGAGATGCGCCGCAAGCTGTTCACCACGCCCATGTTCAGCTGGTTCCAACGCACCCTGCCGCCGATGTCGCAGACCGAGCGCGAAGCCATCGACGCCGGCACCGTGTGGTGGGATGGCCACCTGTTCAGCGGCCGCCCCGACTGGAACACCCTGCTCGACTACGACGCCCCCAGGCTCACCGAGGAAGAACAGGCCTTCATCGATGGCCCCACCGAGCAGCTGTGCGCCATGGTCAGCGACTGGCAGATCGGCCAGGACCTGGACCTGCCGCCGCAAGCCTGGGACTTCATCAAGCAGCACGGTTTCTTCGCCCTGATCATCCCCAAGCAATACGGCGGCAAGGGCTTCTCGGCCTACGCCCACTCCCAAGTGGCGATGAAACTGGCCACCCGCAGCGGCGACCTGGCCTCCACGGTGATGGTGCCCAACTCGCTGGGCCCGGCCGAACTGCTGCTGCACTACGGCACCGATGAACAGCGCGACCACTACCTGCCGCGCCTGGCCCGTGGCGACGACATCCCCTGCTTCGCCCTTACCGGCCCGCTGGCCGGCTCCGACGCCGGGGCCATGCCCGACACCGGCGTCATCTGCAAGGGCCAGTGGAACGGCGAGGAAGTCATCGGCCTGCGCCTGAACTGGGAAAAGCGCTACATCACCCTCGGCCCGGTGGCCACCCTGCTGGGCCTGGCCTTCAAGGCATATGACCCGGATCACCTGCTGGGCGAGCAGACCGAGCTGGGCATCAGCCTGGCGCTGATCCCCACCGACACCCCTGGCGTGGATATCGGCAAGCGCCATCTGCCCCTGGGCGCGGCCTTCATGAACGGTCCCAACAGCGGCAAGGACGTGTTCGTGCCGCTGGACTTGCTGATCGGCGGCCAGGCCATGCTCGGCAAGGGCTGGATGATGCTGATGAACTGCCTGTCGGTGGGCCGCTCGATCTCCCTGCCGGCGGTCGGCACGGGCGCGGCCAAGTACACCAGCCTGGTCACCGGCCAGTACGCCCGCGTGCGCGAACAGTTCAACGTGCCGCTGGCCGCCTTCGAAGGCATTCAAGAGTCCTTGGCGCGCATCGGCGGCAACGCCTGGCTGATGGACAGCGCCCGCCTGCTCACGGCCAAGGCCGTGGACCTGGGCGAAAAACCCTCGGTGCTGTCGGCGATCCTCAAGTACCACCTCACCGAACGTGGCCGCGAGTGCATCCAGCACGCCATGGACGTGCATGGCGGCAAGGGCATCATCATGGGCCCGAGCAACTACCTGGGCCGCAACTGGCAAGGCGCGCCGATCTTCATCACCGTCGAAGGGGCCAACATCCTCTCGCGCAACCTGATGATCTTCGGCCAGGGCGCGATCCGCTGCCATCCGTTCGTGCTCAGGGAAATGGCCCTGGCCGGGCGCGAAGATCACGACCAGGCGCTCAAGGAGTTCGACGACCTGCTGCTGCAGCACATCCTGTTCGCCGCCGGCAATGCCGCCAGCACCCTGGTGCTGGGCCTGGGCCTCGGGCACTTCGAGAAGGTCCCGGGCGATGCCCTGAGCCAGGGCTATTTCCGCGCCCTCAACCGCCAGGCCGCGGCGTTCGCCCTGCTGGCCGACCTGTCGATGATGTTGCTCGGCGGCGCGCTAAAACGCCGCGAACGCCTCAGTGCCCGGCTGGGCGATGTGCTCAGCTACCTGTACCTGTCCAGCGCCGCGCTCAAGCGCTATCACGACCTCGGCTCGCCCGAGCACATGCAGCCGTTGCTGCGTTGGGCCCTGGAAGAAAGCCTGGGCCAGGCGGAGAAAGCCCTGGACGCGCTGCTCGACAACTTCCCCAACCGTTTCCTCGGCTGTGCCCTGCGCATACTGGTGTTCCCATTCGGCCGCCGGCATACCGGGCCGAGCGATGAGCTGGATGCCGAGGTGGCGGCGCTGATCGGTCGGGGCAAGGGCGATCCGGCGCTGGAAGAGCTGCTGGCGGGGTGCTTCAGGCCCGAGGCCGATGGCGACCCGGTGGCCGCGTTGCAGACCGCCTGCGACCTGCTCGACGATGCCGCCCCGCTGCACAAGGCGCTGCACCAGGCAATCAAAGAAGGCAAGGTGCAGGTAGCACCAGGGCAGTCGGTGATCGACGCCGCCATCGAAACCGGCGTATTGCAGGCGGAAGAAGGCCAGCGCCTGCGCCAGGCCGAGCAGGCGCGGCGGGTGGTGATCGATGTGGATGCGTTCGACAAGGCAGTGCTGCTGCCCGAGACTGGCAAAGTGCGCTGAGCATTGGTCGGCCGCTATCGCGGGGCAAGCCCGCTCCCACAATAGGTTGTGGGAGCGGGCTTGCCCCGCGATAGCGGCAGCTGCGCTGCCAGCCTATGTAAAACCGGCGTATACTCCGCCCCCCGTTTCAACCACCCCGAGGATCGCCGCCATGGCCAACCCCCACCTGGAATACCACCTGCAACTGCTCCACCACCTGCGCACCATCCTGGCCGCGCTGGGTGAAGCCGAGCAGGTCCCGGAGGAAAGCCACGCCCTGTTCCTCGAACGCTTCGACGAACTGCTCACCCTGTTGCCGCAAGACCCGCTGGAAAGCCAGTACCTGGGCCAGGACCTGATCTGCCAGGTGATCCAGCGCTACCCGCAAATCGCCCACCTGGTGCCACGCGACCTGCTGTGGTTCTTCGGGGGTGACTGCCTGCATTTCATGCCAGACGAGGAGCTGGCCCTGTACCAGGAGCTCGAAGAGCGCCGCTATGCGGCCGAACGCGACGGCGCGCCGTTCGACTGGCACCTGGAAAAGCAGCTGCTGAGCGCACCGGGCCCGGACAGCGTGAACTGAGCACGCATGACAACGCCGCCCACGGGCGGCGTTGACGATCGAGGCGTGATCGGTTCAGTAATTAATAACCACGCAGGACAGTTTTCCCTTCACCTGATCACCACCATCGTTTTCTCCATCCTCTAGGTAGACACCGTTGTCGATCTTGTCGCCCTTTTTCTTGTCCTTCAGGCCATCGATCGCGAGCCAATCATCGCTCTTGACGATATAGCGGGTGATGCGCAAGGTGTACGACCACTTCTTTTCCGGAACACAGTCAGGGCTGTCGTAGAACGTGATCAATGCTGCCGAAGGCGCATTGTCAAATCGGTAGAAATAGACTTCGTCATCCTTGCACCGGGTATCACCCATTCGTATCTCGACACGACCATTGGTCCGCGTGAGCGGGATCTCACAGTTGTGATCACCATCCATCTTGTTTTCCCGCATCAACAATCTGCCCACGTTGATCTGCGGCTTCGTGGCGATGGGGCCGGCCATTTCCAGCATCACGATGAGCGATACTCCCACCGCCACCAGGCAAGCCAGGATCACTGCTCGCTGTTTGCCTGTCATTGGCCACCTCCATTCCCGATAGACGTTCCATCATCCTGCTGCTCTGCGAGGACCTGCCCACCGCCCCTGAAGAAGGTGTGGTGCCCCTCATCCGACACGATCCCGACGATCTCGTCGCCACGAATGAAACGCTGCTCGCCGCTGGCGATCGTCAGAATGTCCTGCCCATCGTACTCATAGGTCGCCAATACCTCGCCACTGGCGGGCGCGGTAACACTGAGCAGACGATTGAGGCCGTCATATTCGAGCGTTCTGCCCTGCTCATCCCGGACCAGATTGCCGTTGCTGTCATAGGCCAGCTGGATCCTGGCGTCCTCGAAATCATGGGTGATCGATGTCAGCTGGACCGGGTCGTGCTCATTTTCAAAGGCGTAGGTGGACAGGTAGCGCTGGTTCTCCAGCGTCGTCTCGACCGAGAGGATGTTGTCCAGCGCATCGAAGGTGAAGTGCTGGCCCGTGATCATGCCCTTGCCATTCGGATCATGCGGCCGCTCGGTACCGACGCAGGTGTAGGTCTGCAACCGCTGACGCGCGTCGTACTCATAGGTTTCGCCCCGCAACAACGGCGCCTGGGCGTTGGCGCCGTCATACAGATGGCGCGAGGTCATGGCATCGACATCGTCATAGGCCTGCTCCAGTACCTGGGTAGCATCGCCCATGATGAAGGTGCGCCGGGTTTCACGATCGAATTCATCGTACTCCAGCAACGTGGCGAGGCTGACATCGCCGGCCTTGGTCGAGAACGACTGCATGCGCCCCAGCTCGTCGTACTGGAACTCGGTCTCCAGGTCGTTCAACCAGGTCTTGGCCAGGCGCCCTTGCGCATCGTACTGGTGATACTGCACGTTGCCTTGCACATCCTTGTACTCGAGCAGCAAGCCGCGATGGCTGTAGGCGTACGCCATCTCATAGGAGCCACCGCCCTGCTGGCGTGATTCCGTTCTGATCTGTCCAGTACTGAAGTACTCGCGGCTGAACGTTTGGCTCGGCGTGGCGCAGGCTTCCAGGCGGGCGTTTTTCTTGTTGTAGGTGAAGTCGACGGTGGACTGCACGACCGTTCGGCTACTGCGCAAGGTGCGTTTGACCGGGTTCTGGGTCAGCAAAGGCAGGTACTCATAATCGATGACATCGCCACTGGCTACCGTGACACTGCTCGGGCGCAGCATGCCGGCCGAATAGCTGTAGACCTGCCTGCGCCCGCCGGTGGTCGACACCTTGAGTCGATCAAGGCCATCGAACTCTTGAGTGCCCAGCAACTGCTCCTGGCCAACGGAATGTACCGCGATGCTTTCCGGCAGATCGTCACGGCTGTGCCTGGCGTAGTCGCGAACGACCGTGGAGCCGTCGGGCAAGGTATGGGCGACACTCCGTGAGAAGGCGTCGTAACGGTAGGCGTTCACCCGTGGCGATGTGCTGAGGCCGACGCTTTGCGTGGCCACCCTGCCCAGGCCGTCATAGGTGTTTACCTGCTGACTGACGAGCTGATTGGCGGCATCGCGGCGCTCGCTGCGCTCGACCTGGTCGAAACGGTTCTGCCAGACGATGGTCCTGCCGGTCTTGGCCCCCGCAGAGCCTTCGCGCCAGCTCTCGATGATTTTCCCGTCGAACGCCCCGCTGCCGACCGGGATGGTCTGCTCGAACGCCGTCACGCCATCGGGGCCAGTGACGGCGCATTGCTGCCCCCAGTCGTCGTAGTCAAACTGGCTGGTCAACGGCAGCTCCTGATCGTCCCCGGCGCCCAGCCAGTCGATCAGCGTCTGCGCCTGCAGGCGGCCCCAGGCATCGTAGCTGGCGCGGTACAGCGGCCGATACACTTGCGCCTGTGCCGAGAAATGGTCGATATCCTGGCGGTACTCTTGCACCGCGCGATTCAAGCCATCGAACACCGTGCGCGTGGCGACCCCGTTCACATCCTCCCGCAGCTGTTCGGCCTGCTGCCCCACCCTGGAGCTGAGGGTATAGGCATAGTGACGGGTCGCCTCGTGCTCCTCGCCCGGCGCCACCGTCTCGCTGACCACCCGGCGCAGGGCGTCGTACTGGTAGCGGATCTTCACATCGTTGTCGTCGTAGTTGAGCAGCGGCTCGCCGATCAGGATCGAGTGCTCGAGGGTCTGCACCTTCTGCTCGCCGTCATGGCCGGTGATGGTCTGCTCGGTCACCAGCACCGTCTCGCCTTGCCCCGGGGCTTCGGCGCGCTTGCGGTAGGCGAACGCGGTGGTGGTGGTCTCGCCGTTGCGGGTCACGGCCTGGCGGGCCGGGCGGCCGTGGCTGAACGGGTCGGCAGGGTCGATCAGGTGTTCGTAGACGATGAGCTCCAGCTCCGTCTCCTGCGGGCTCTGCGGGTCCAGGCCGACCTGCAGCAGGCGCTCCTCGCAGGCCTCGTGCCAGCCGTTGCCCACGGCGTTCCTCAAGGGGGCGTGGTGGCGGTAGCGGTAGCGCTGGCGCAGTACCGGCGCGTCGA
>NZ_JAOCDM010000083.1 GCF_029840925.1 Pseudomonas sp. GD03858 | reverse complement strand
CGCGACACAAGGCCGCTCCTACAAGGGAACGTGTCTGTCCTGAAAGCGTCATCTTTGTAGGGCGATCCCTACGGCAAATCTTCTGCCCGGACGATGCCATTCTCTCAGCGCCCCCGATTTGCGAGGGCTTGCGCCTCTTCTACGCTGTGCCCACGCAGTCATTCCAACAAGAAGGTGCAGGGCATGAGCGAGGCGAGTTCGAACGAGACGCTGGTCAGCTTCCGAGGTGTGCAGAAGAGCTACGACGGCGAATCGCTGATCGTCAAGGACCTCAACCTGGACATCCGCAAGGGCGAGTTCCTCACCTTGCTCGGCCCCTCCGGCTCGGGCAAGACCACCAGCCTGATGATGCTGGCCGGCTTCGAGACCCCCACCGCCGGTGAAATCCAGCTGGCCGGGCGTTCGATCAACAACGTGCCACCGCACAAGCGCGACATCGGCATGGTGTTCCAGAACTACGCGCTGTTCCCGCACATGACCGTGGCCGAGAACCTGGCTTTTCCGCTGACCGTGCGCAACCTGAGCAAGACCGACATCAGCGAGCGGGTCAAGCGCGTGCTCAACATGGTTCAACTCGACGCCTTCGCCAAGCGCTACCCGGGCCAGCTGTCCGGTGGCCAGCAGCAGCGCGTGGCGCTGGCCCGTGCCCTGGTGTTCGAGCCACAACTGGTGCTGATGGACGAGCCGCTCGGCGCGCTGGACAAGCAACTGCGCGAACACATGCAGATGGAGATCAAGCACATCCACCAGCGCCTCGGCGTGACGGTGGTGTACGTGACCCACGACCAGGGTGAGGCGCTGACCATGTCCGACCGGGTGGCGGTGTTCCATCAGGGCGAGATCCAGCAGATCGCCGATCCGCGCACGCTCTACGAGGCGCCCTGCAATACCTTCGTCGCCAACTTCATCGGCGAGAACAACCGCCTCAACGGCACCCTGCTGGCGAGCGACGGCGAGCGCTGCCAGGTGCAGTTGCCACGCGGCGAGCGGGTCGAGGCGCTGGCGGTGAACGTCGGCCAGGCCGGTGAGCCGGTGACCCTGTCGATCCGCCCCGAGCGGGTACGCCTCAACGGCCATGGCGAAAACTGCGTGAACCGTTTCTCGGGCCGTGTCGCCGAGTTCATCTACCTGGGCGATCACGTGCGCGTGCGCCTGGAAGTCTGCGGCAAGGCCGACTTCTTCGTGAAGCAGCCGATCGCCGAGCTCGACCCGGCCCTGGCCGTGGGCGATGTGGTTCCGCTGGGCTGGGCGGTGGAGCACGCCCGCGCGCTCGATCCGATTGCCGAAGCCCACTGATGGAATGCTTCACCAACCCTGTACTGTGGAGAGAACAATAATGCACAAGCAGTTGAAACTGACCGCGCTGGCGCTGGGCCTGGTTGTCGCGGGCCAGACGCTGGCCGCGGACCTCACGGTGGTGTCGTTCGGCGGCGCCAACAAGGCGGCCCAGGTCAAGGCGTTCTACGAGCCTTGGGAGAAGGCCGGCAAGGGCAAGATCATCGCCGGGGAGTACAACGGCGAGATGGCCAAGGTGAAGGCCATGGTCGATACCAACAGCGTGTCGTGGAACCTGGTGGAGGTGGAGTCGCCGGAGCTGGCGCGCGGCTGTGACGAAGGCATGTTCGAGGAGCTCGACCCGGCCCTGTTCGGCAATGAGAGCGACTACGTCAAAGGTGCCATTCAGCCTTGCGGCGTGGGCTTCTTCGTCTGGTCGACGGTGTTGGCCTACAACGCCGACAAGCTCAAGACCGCGCCCACCAGCTGGGCCGACTTCTGGGACACGAAGAAATTCCCGGGCAAGCGCGGCCTGCGCAAAGGCGCCAAGTACACCTTGGAGTTCGCCTTGATGGCCGATGGCGTCGCACCGAAGGACGTCTACCAGGTGCTGGGCACCAAGGAGGGCGTGGATCG
Source organism: Pseudomonas sp. GD03858 (assembly GCF_029840925.1). GTDB lineage: Bacteria > Pseudomonadota > Gammaproteobacteria > Pseudomonadales > Pseudomonadaceae > Aquipseudomonas. Next base: position 23,134 of record NZ_JAOCDM010000083.1, on the reverse strand, counting down.
CGCCTTCAAGAAGCTCGACGAGCTGAAGCCGAGCATCCAGTGGTGGGAGGCCGGTGCCCAGCCGCCGCAGTACCTGGCCTCGGGTGACGTGGTCATGAGTTCGGCCTACAACGGCCGCATCGCCGCGGTGCAGAAAGAAAGCAACCTCAAGGTGGTATGGAACGGCGGCATCTACGACTTCGACGCCTGGGCCATCCCGAAAGGCGCCAAGGATGTGGAAGAGGCGAAGAAATTCATCGCCTACACCGTCCAGCCTGAACAGCAGAAGACCTACTCCGAGAACATCGCCTACGGCCCGGCCAACTCCAAGGCCGTCCCGCTGCTGGCCGATGCGGTGAAGAAAGACATGCCGACCACGCCTGAGAACATCGCCAACCAGGTGCAGATCGACGTGGCCTTCTGGGCCGACAACAGCGAGCAGCTGGAGCAACGCTTCAACGCCTGGGCGGCGAAGAAGTAACCCTGTAGGAGCGGTCTTGTGTCGCGATGGGGCGCGTAGCGGCCCCGGGATCTCGGCATCATGCATGCTCGCCGGGGCTGCTTCGCAGCCCATCGCGACGCAAGGCCGCTCCCACAGAGTCCCCACCCCTGTTTCCCCCGGAGTTCGCCATGGCCATTGCAGTGCCCCTCAACGAAGGCGCGGGTAAAAGCCTCAAGCAGCGCCTCAAGCATGCCGAGCGGGTCAACCGCTGGAAGGCCCAGGCGTTGATCGCGCCGCTGGCGCTGTTCCTCCTGCTGGTGTTCCTGGTGCCGATCGCGGCGCTGCTGTACAAGAGCGTCGGCAACCCCGAGGTGGTCGCCGGCCTGCCGCGTACCGTCGAGGCGGTGGCGCGGTGGGACGGCAAGAGCCTGCCCGGCGAGGAGGTCTACAAGGCCCTGAGCCAGGACCTGGCCGAGTCGCGCAAGAACCAGACCCTGGGCGACCTTTCCAAGCGCCTGAACATGGAGCTGGCCGGCTACCGCAGCCTGCTGGCCAAGACCGCGCGGGCGCTGCCGTTCAAGGCCGAGCCCGGGTCCTACAAGGATGCCCTGCAAGCGCTGGACGAGCGTTGGGGCGATCCGGCCTACTGGCAGGCGATCCGCCGCAACACCAGCACGGTCACCTCTTTCTACCTGCTGGCCTCCGTCGATCACCGCATCGACGACCTTGGCGAACTGGCCAAGGCCACGCCGGACCAGGCCATCTACCTGGATATCTTTGCCCGCACCCTGTGGATGGGCGTGGTGATCACCGTGATCTGCCTGGTGCTGGCCTACCCGCTGGCGTACCTGCTGGCCAACCTGCCGACCCGCCAGAGCAACCTGCTGATGATCCTGGTGCTGCTGCCGTTCTGGACTTCGATCCTGGTGCGGGTGGCGGCGTGGATCGTGCTGTTGCAGTCCGGTGGCCTGATCAACAGCGCGCTGATGGCCATCGGCATCATCGATCAACCGCTGGAACTGGTGTTCAACCGTACCGGCGTGTACATCTCGATGGTGCACATCCTGCTGCCATTCATGATCCTGCCGCTGTACAGCGTGATGAAGGGCATTTCGCCCAGCTACATGCGCGCGGCGATCTCCCTGGGCTGCCACCCGTTCGCCAGTTTCTGGCGGGTGTACTTCCCGCAGACCTACGCCGGTGTCGGTGCCGGCTGCCTGCTGGTGTTCATCCTGGCCATCGGCTACTACATCACCCCGGCGCTGCTGGGCAGCCCCAACGACCAGATGGTCAGTTACTTCGTCGCCTTCTACACCAACACCAGCATCAACTGGGGCATGGCCACCGCGCTGGGCGGGCTGTTGCTGCTGGCGACCGTGCTGCTGTATCTGATCTATAGCTGGCTGGTCGGCGCCAGCCGCCTGCGCCTGAGTTGAGGAGCCTTGTCATGCTGAGCCCCTACATGTCGCCCGTGGAACGGGTGTGGTTCTACAGCCTGCGCATCCTGTGCGGCCTGATTTTGCTGTTCCTGGTGCTGCCGGTGCTGGTGATCGTACCGCTGTCGTTCAACAGCGGGAGTTTCCTGGTCTATCCGCTGCAGGGCTTTTCTCTGCACTGGTACCAGGACTTCTTCGCCTCCGCCGAATGGATGCGCGCCCTGAAGAACAGCATCATCGTCGCCCCGGCGGCCACGCTGCTGGCCATGGTGTTCGGCACCCTGGCGGCCATCGGCCTGACGCGCGGCGACTTCCCCGGCAAGTCGCTGGTGATGGCGCTGGTGATCTCGCCGATGGTGGTGCCGGTGGTGATCATCGGCGTGGCCAGCTACCTGTTCTTCGCCCCGTTGGGCATGGGCAACAGCTTCTTGTCGTTGATCCTGGTGCATGCGGTGCTGGGCGTGCCGTTCGTGATCATCACCGTGTCGGCCACGCTGCAGGGCTTCAACTACAACCTGGTACGTGCGGCGGCCAGTCTGGGAGCGTCGCCTTTGCTGGCCTTCCGTCGGGTGACCTTGCCGCTGATCGCGCCCGGGGTGATCTCCGGGGCGCTGTTCGCCTTCGCCACGTCGTTCGACGAGGTGGTGGTGACCCTGTTCCTCGCCGGGCCGGAGCAGGCGACCTTGCCACGGCAGATGTTCAGCGGCATTCGCGAGAACCTGAGCCCGACCATCGCGGCGGCGGCCACCCTGCTGATCGCCTTCTCGGTGATTCTGCTGCTGACCCTGGAGTGGTTGCGCGGGCGTAGCGAAAAGCTGAGAACCCAGCAGCCGGCATGATTCTTCGTCGTTTTTACCGGCCTCTTCGCGGGTAAACCCGCGAAGGGCCGGCACAGGATTGATACCAATCAGCCCTCATTCGCTTCGCTGAGTTACAATGCGCGCCACCGTGATTCTGCCCAACAGGTGCGCCATGCAGCCCTACGCTATTGCCCCCTCCATTCTGTCCGCCGATTTCGCCCGCCTGGGCGAGGACGTCGACAAGGTCCTGGCCGCTGGGGCCGACATCGTCCACTTCGATGTCATGGACAACCACTACGTACCCAACCTGACCATCGGTCCGATGGTCTGCAGCGCCCTGCGCAAGTACGGCGTGACCGCACCGATCGACGTGCACCTGATGGTCAGCCCGGTCGACCGCATCATCGGCGACTTCATCGAGGCCGGCGCCACCTACATCACCTTCCACCCGGAAGCCTCCCAGCACATCGACCGCTCGCTGCAACTGATCCGCGACGGCGGCTGTAAGGCCGGCCTGGTGTTCAACCCGGCCACCGGCCTGGATGCGCTGAAGTACGTGATGGACAAGGTCGACATGGTCCTGCTGATGAGCGTCAACCCAGGCTTCGGCGGGCAGAAGTTCATCCCAGGCACCCTCGACAAGCTGCGCGAGGCCCGCGCGCTGATCGATGCCAGCGGCCGTGACATCCGCCTTGAGATCGACGGCGGCGTCAACGTAGGCAACATCCGCGAGATCACCGCCGCCGGCGCTGACACCTTCGTGGCCGGCTCGGCGATCTTCAACGCCCCGGACTACAAGGAAGTCATCGACAAGATGCGTGCCGAAATGGCGCTGGCACGCGCATGAGCGGCTTCGAGCAGCTGTTCCCGGGGACGCTGCCCAGGCTGGTGATGTTCGATCTGGATGGCACCCTGATCGACTCGGTACCGGACCTGGCCGCAGCCGTCGACCGCACGCTGCTCGAACTCGGGCGCCCGCCCGCCGGGCTGGAGGCGGTGCGCCACTGGGTCGGCAATGGCGCCCAGGTGCTGGTGCGCCGAGCCCTGGCCGGTGGCATCGACCACGATGCAGTGGACGACGAGCTGGCCGAACGCGCCCTGGCGCTGTTCATGGAGGCCTATGCCGACAACCACGAACTGACCATGGTCTACCCCGGTGTGCGCGACACCCTGCGCTGGCTGCGCAAGCAAGGCGTGGAGATGGCGCTGATCACCAACAAGCCCGAACGCTTCGTCGCACCCTTGCTCGATCAGATGAAGATCGGTCGTTACTTCCGCTGGATCATTGGCGGCGATACCCTCCCGCAGAAGAAGCCCGACCCGGCGGCGCTGCTGTTCGTCATGAAAATGGCCGGCGTTTCCCCGGCCGAGTCGCTGTTCGTCGGCGATTCGCGCAGCGATGTGCTGGCGGCCAGGGCGGCGGGTGTGCAGTGTGTCGGCCTGACCTATGGCTACAACCATGGGCGGCCCATTGACGAAGAGTCGCCCAGCCTGGTGATCAGCGACCTGCGCCTGCTGCTGCCCGGTTGCTTAGTCACCGACACTGGGATAACGTTGGCGGACCTTAAAGCCCCGCAAAGCAGAGACAACGACGTGGTGGTTACCGGCAAATTCTGGATGAAAGTCATCAAGGCCCTGGCCCGTTGGCGCTGGCGCGCCTGACTCCTGCCCGCCGGCGCCTGCCGGCCCGTCCGCTTGCCCGACCCCATTGCTGCTTGCCACGAGGCTACCCATGATCCGCGAAGAATTCCTGCGCCTGGCCGCTGCCGGCTACAACCGCATCCCCCTGGCCTGCGAAACCCTGGCCGACTTCGACACGCCGCTGTCGATCTACCTGAAACTTGCCGACCAGCCCAACTCCTACCTGCTCGAGTCCGTGCAGGGCGGCGAGAAGTGGGGGCGCTACTCGATGATCGGCCTGCCGTCGCGCACCGTGCTGCGGGTGCATGGCTACCATGTCAGCATCCTGCAGGACGGGGTCGAGGTGGAGAGCCACGACGTCGAGGATCCGCTGGCCTTCGTCGAGGCGTTCAAGGATCGCTACAAGGTCGCCGACATTCCGGGGCTGCCGCGCTTCAACGGTGGCCTGGTCGGTTACTTCGGCTATGACTGCGTGCGCTACGTGGAAAAACGCCTGGGCGCGAGCCCCAATCCGGATCCGCTGGGCGTGCCGGACATCCTGCTGATGGTGTCCGATGCCGTGGTGGTGTTCGACAACCTGGCGGGCAAGATGCACGCGATCGTGCTGGTCGACCCGGCCGAGGCGCAGGCCTTCGAGCAGGGCCAGGCGCGTCTGCAAGGGCTGCTGGAAACCCTGCGCCAGCCGATTGCCCCGCGTCGCGGCCTCGACCTTGGTGGCCCGCCAGCCGCGGAGCCGGAGTTCCGCTCCAGCTACACCCGCGCCGATTATGAAAATGCCGTAGACCGCATCAAGGAGTACATCCTGGCTGGCGACTGCATGCAGGTGGTGCCGTCGCAACGCATGTCGATCGACTTCAAGGCCGCGCCCATCGACCTGTACCGGGCCCTGCGCTGCTTCAACCCCACGCCGTACATGTACTTCTTCAACTTCGGCGACTTCCATGTGGTCGGCAGCTCGCCGGAGGTGCTGGTGCGGGTCGAGGACAACCTGGTCACCGTTCGCCCGATCGCCGGTACTCGCCCGCGTGGCGCCAGCGAAGAGGCCGATCGCGCGCTGGAAGACGACCTGCTGTCGGACGACAAGGAAATCGCCGAGCACCTGATGCTCATCGACCTGGGCCGCAACGATGTCGGTCGCGTCTCTGCGACCGGCAGCGTGCGCCTGACCGAAAAGATGGTGATCGAGCGCTACTCCAACGTCATGCACATCGTCTCCAACGTGACCGGGCAGTTGCGCGAAGGGCTCACCGCGATGGATGCGCTGCGCGCGATCCTGCCAGCCGGCACCTTGTCCGGCGCGCCGAAGATTCGCGCCATGGAAATCATCGACGAACTGGAGCCGGTCAAGCGTGGGGTCTACGGTGGCGCGGTGGGTTACTTCGCCTGGAACGGCAACATGGACACCGCCATCGCCATCCGCACCGCGGTGATCAAGGACGGCGAGCTGCATGTGCAGGCCGGTGGCGGGATCGTCGCCGACTCGGTGCCGGCGCTGGAGTGGGAAGAGACCATCAACAAGCGCCGGGCGATGTTCCGCGCGGTGGCCTTGGCCGAGCAGACCTGCGCCAAGTAGTTTGATCGGGGCTGCACAGCAGCCCCGGCCACTCAGAAGTCGACGCTCACCGCCACGCTCACCCCCTGCTGGCGCAATTCATCACTCTTGCGCCAGTTGTAGTTCCCTCGCAGATTCACTCCCGGCACCAGTTCATGGGCCACGCCCAGGCTGGCGCGGGTCAGGTTGCTGTGCGGCGTATACCCAGTGAGGGTGAAGTCGTTCGCCGGCAGGCGGGTCAGGTGCATGCGCAGATCCTGCTGGTCATCCTCGAACTCATGCTCGCGGGCCACCTCGGCGAACAGCTTGGTCGTCGGCAGGATCTGCACGCTACCGAGCAAGCCGACCCCCAGTCGACGTGACGTACGTTCCTGATCGTCGAAGCCAAGTGCCGTCGAGCGATCGCTCTTCTCGTCGTAGCCATCGACCTTGACCCGCGCATAGTCGGCGCTGATGAACGGTGCCAGCTGCCAGGTGCTGCTCGCGGCGGCCAGGTTGTAACCCAGTCGCGCGGTCACCGCCCAGGCTTCGCCATCGGTATCGCCTTTCTCGCTGCGTTCGTTCACACCCAGGGCAAAGCTGCGCTTCAGGTCGCGGTAGTCGAGGTGGCCGGCGGTCAATGCCGCGTCGGCCCACCAGCGATCCTGGCGGAACTGGGCGAAGGCGCTGGCCAGGTAGCTGTCGAGCTTGTAGTCCGAGTCTTGCTGGCCGGCCTCGAGCTTCTGCCGGTAAACCCCGGCGGCCAAGCCCACGCGCCAGGCCTCGTCGAGCCGGTAGCTGCCGCCGAGGGTCAGGTTGTAGCCGCGTCCGTCGCCGCTGGCGGCGCTGCGCTGGCTGCCGAAGTCCAGGTCCTGGCCGCCGGTGGCGACGAACGCCTGCCATTGGCCGAGCGCCTGCCAGGGTGTCTGCCACTGGTTGCGCAGCTCGTCCTGGTGGGCGCGGATGCTGGCGTGGGCGATTTCCGGCAGCAAGGTCAGTTCCCAAGGCGCCGCCAGGATCGAATAGCCGTAGTCGGCGATCAGTTGCTGGCCGGCGATGGTCGGGTGCACGGAGTCGTTGAACAGCAACCGGGTCGGGTCCGGTGTGGTGCCGTTGGCGCCGTAGACCGGGTTGCCAGCGCAGCTGTTGCCGCTGTAGCAGGTGCCGACCAGGTTCTGATCGGCGGCCAGGCCAAATTGCGTCGGATCGGCCAGTGCCTCCTGGAGCAGCAACGGTACGTTCAGTGGAATGATCTGGGCATCGATACCGGCAAGCTGGCTGACCAGCGACTGGTTGAACACGCTGGACAGTTGCGACAGCGGACCCTGTTGGGGGGTGCCGCTGAAGTTCGGGGTCTGGCCCAGATCGGGCAGCAGCCAGACCATGATGTACCGCGCGCCGGCCTGTTGCAGGGCCTGGGCGCTGGCCGCCAGGCGGGCGCCGGCAGCTGCGGCGCTGGCGGGGCTGGTGACCAGGCCCTGGAGGAAATCGTTGCCGCCGCCGGTCAGGTAGTACAGCGCGTTGGGATCGGCTCCCAGTCCTCCGGCCAGATAGCCGGGGCGTTCACGCAACACGGTGCCAGCGCCGGGTTGGCCTGGGGGAATGACTGCTTTTGAACGGGGGGTGATCGAGTCGAGGATCTGTTGCGTGGTGTAGCCGCCTACCGCCCAGTTGTTGCCGTCCGGCAATCCCTGCAGCAGGTGGGTGAGCGAAGTGGATGGGCCGAGCGAGGCGTCACCGAGGCCCAGCCTGGCGCCGAGGATCATCGGCGAGACCGGTGCGTAGTTGCCGTCGGCGTCTCGATTGGTGAAGCGCATGCCGGCGGTGCCGCCGGTCAGGTCGGGAAACTGCCCGGCATCGCTTAGGCTGTCACCAAAGACGACCAGTGAGTTGTAGGGCGATGGAGCGGCCATCGCCTGGCTGCAAGCCAGCGCCAGGGCACCGATGGACGTGCGCAGCAAAGGAGCTTTGTGCATGCATGAATATCCTTTTCGTTGTTTTTATCGGGACACGCTGCATGACCATAGCAAATCGCCGGTCTTTGCCTGTCATCGCGTTCGTTTCCCCGTGTTTACGGGCGTATTGCGCCCGCCGCCCCGGTAGGTTACTGTCCGGGAACGTATGAACGAGACCTACCCCGTGTTGATCGTCAGCAAACTCTTGATGCGCGTTATCAAGGCCGTCGCCCGTTGGCGTTGGCGCGCCTGACTTTTCCCCTGCCGGCTCCGCCCGGCCCGTCCCCGTTTGCCTTCCGTTCGTTTCACCAGCCGCCTCGCGCGCAACTGCCCGCGCCCGTGACCGGCAGTGGAAGGCTCGAATCAAAAAGTCAGTATTCAAGAGGTTGATTGCAGATGTTACTGATGATCGACAACTACGACTCCTTCACCTACAACGTCGTGCAGTACCTCGGCGAGCTGGGTGCCGAGGTCAAGGTCATTCGCAATGATGAAATGACCATCGCCCAGATCGAAGCCCTCAACCCCGAGCGCATCGTCGTGTCCCCCGGCCCTTGCACGCCGAGCGAGGCAGGTGTCTCCATCGAGGCCATCCTGCACTTCGCCGGCAAGCTGCCGATCCTGGGCGTGTGCCTGGGTCACCAGTCCATTGGCCAGGCCTTCGGCGGCGACGTGGTGCGCGCGCGCCAGGTGATGCACGGCAAGACCAGCCCGGTATTGCACCGCGACCTGGGCGTGTTCGCCGGCCTGAACAATCCGCTGACGGTGACGCGCTACCACTCGCTGGTGGTCAAGCGCGACACCTTGCCGGATTGCCTGGAAGTGACCGCCTGGACCGCGCATGAGGACGGCTCCGTCGATGAAATCATGGGCCTGCGTCACAAGACCCTGAATGTCGAAGGGGTACAGTTCCACCCCGAATCCATCCTCACCGAGCAGGGCCACGAGCTGTTCGCCAACTTCCTCAAGCAGACCGGCGGCCGCCGTTAAGGACCGATCATGGATATCAAGACCGCTTTGAGCCGTATCGTCGGCCACCTGGACCTGTCCACCGAGGAAATGCGCGAGGTGATGCGCCAGATCATGACCGGCCAGTGCAGCGAGGCGCAGATCGGCGCCTTCCTGATGGGCATGCGCATGAAGAGCGAGAGCATCGACGAGATCGTCGGCGCCGTGTCGGTGATGCGCGAGCTGGCCGACAAGGTCGAGCTCAAGAGCCTCGACGGCGTGGTCGACATCGTCGGCACCGGTGGCGACGGCGCCAACATTTTCAACGTTTCCACCGCCTCGGCCTTCGTCCTGGCGGCGGCGGGCTGCACCGTGGCCAAGCACGGCAACCGCGCGGTGTCCGGCAAGAGCGGCAGTGCCGACCTGCTGGAGGCCGCGGGCATCTACCTCAACCTGACGCCAGTGCAGGTGGCGCGCTGCATCGACAGCCTCGGCATCGGCTTCATGTTCGCCCAGACCCATCACAGCGCCATGAAGCATGCCGCCGGCCCGCGCCGCGACCTGGGGCTGCGCACCTTGTTCAACATGCTCGGCCCGCTTACGAATCCGGCCGGTGTGAAGCACCAGGTCGTCGGGGTATTCACCCAGGCGCTGTGTCGCCCATTGGCCGAGGTGCTACAGCGCCTGGGCAGCAAGCACGTGCTGGTGGTGCACTCCAAGGATGGCCTGGACGAGTTCAGCCTGGCCGCGCCGACCTTCGTCGCCGAACTGAAGAATGACCAGATCACCGAGTACTGGGTCGAGCCGGAAGACCTTGGCATGAAGAGCCAGAGCCTGCATGGACTTGCCGTCGAGGGGCCACAGGCGTCGCTGGAACTGATCCGTGACGCCCTGGGGCGGCGCAAGACCGAGAACGGCCAGAAGGCCGCCGAGATGATCGTGCTCAACGCTGGCGCCGCGCTGTACGCCGCCGACCACGCGATGACCCTGGCCCAGGGCGTGGAACTGGCCCACGACGTGGTGCATACCGGGCTGGCCTGGGAAAAGCTGCAGGAACTGGGCGCCTTTACCGCGGTATTCAAGGTGGAGAACGAAGCATGAGTGTACCCACGGTTCTGGAAAGGATCATCGCCCGCAAGTTCCAGGAAGTCGCCGAGCGCAGCGCGCGGGTCAGCCTCGCCGAACTGGAACGCCTGGCCAAGGCCGCCGACGCCCCGCGCGGCTTTGCCAACGCGCTGATCGAGCAGGCCAAGCGCAAGAAGCCGGCGGTGATCGCCGAAATCAAGAAGGCTTCGCCGAGCAAGGGCGTGATCCGCGAGCACTTCGTGCCAGCGGACATTGCCGTCAGCTACGAAAAGGGTGGGGCGACCTGCCTGTCGGTGCTCACCGACGTGGACTATTTCCAGGGCGCCGACGTCTACCTGCAGCAGGCCCGTGCCGCGGTATCGCTGCCAGTGATCCGCAAGGATTTCATGGTCGATCCGTACCAGATCGTCGAAGCCCGTGCCCTGGGCGCCGACTGCGTGTTGCTTATCGTGTCGGCGCTGGATGACGTGAAGATGGCCGAGCTGGCCGCCACCGCCAAGGACGTCGGCCTCGACGTGCTGGTCGAAGTGCATGACGGCGATGAGCTGGAGCGTGCGTTGAAGACCCTCGATACACCGTTGGTCGGGGTCAACAACCGCAATCTGCATACCTTCGAAGTCAGCCTGGAGACTACCCTCGACCTACTGCCGCGCATCCCCCGCGATCGCCTGGCCATCACCGAGAGCGGCATTCTCAACCGTGCCGATGTCGAGCTGATGGAAATCAACGAGGTGTATTCGTTCCTGGTCGGCGAGGCGTTCATGCGCGCCGAGCAGCCGGGGCTGGAACTGCAGCGACTGTTCTTCCCCGACCAGGTGAAGAAGACCGTTCAGCAATTGGACTGATCGAACAGAGAGCCGGCAATTCTTGCCGGCTTTTGTGTTTGCCTGTTCCGGTCCTTTCGCGGGTAAACCCGCTCCCACAGGAATTCTGTTGCTCTCAATGGGAGTGCAGGTCCTGTGGGAGCGGGTTTACCCGCGAAGAGGCCAGAGAATCCAACATCAAAGGTGGATCAATGACCGATCAACCCCTGGCCCTCACCGTCGAACAGGGCCTGCACGCCGAACAGGATCTGTTGGCCGCCGTCTGTCGCGGCGAGCGTGAATCCGGCGTGCTGTTCTGGCGCCCGACCGACCATGCCCTGGTCATGCCGCGGCGCATGAGCCGGCTGGACAACTTCGAGGCCGCCTGCGCCGAGCTGGCTGTCGCCGGCTGGCCGGTGCTGCTGCGCGAGACTGGCGGCGAACCGGTGCCGCAATCCCACGCGACGGTGAATGTGGCCCTGGTCTACGTCGCGCCGCGCAGCGAAGGCGACCATGGGCGTATCGAGAACGCCTACGAGCGCCTGTGCCTGCCGTTGTGCGAGGTGCTGCGCGAGTGGGGGGGTGTCGCCTCGGTGGGGGAGATCGATGGCGCGTTCTGCGACGGTCGCTACAACGTCAATCTCAACGCTCGCAAACTGGTCGGCACCGCCCAGCGCTGGCGCCAGGGGTTGGGCGGCAAACGACCGGTGGTGCTGGTGCATGGCGCGTTGTTGCTCGACAACGAGCGCGAAGCGATGGTCGCGGCGGTCAACCGCTTCAACGAGTGCTGCGGGCTGGAGCAGCGCGTGCGGGCCGATAGCCACATCGCGTTGCACGAAGTGGTGCCCGCCGCGCCCTGGTTCGAGCGCCTGTCGCAGGCGTACGCCGAGGTGGTCGCGGCGCTACCGACGGACTAACGGGTGCCGTAGACCACCATGGTCTTGCCCTTGACCTGCACCAGGCTGCGTTCTTCGAGATCCTTCAGCACGCGGCCGACCATCTCGCGCGAACAACCGACGATGCGACCGATTTCCTGGCGGGTGATCTTGATCTGCATGCCGTCGGGGTGGGTCATGGCGTCCGGCTGCTTGCACAGGTCGAGCAGGCAGCGGGCGACACGCCCGGTGACGTCGAAGAACGCCAGGTCGCCGACCTTGCGCGTGGTGTTGCGCAGGCGCTGGGCCATCTGGGCGCCGAGGGCGTAGAGGATTTCCGGGTCTTGCCGGCCCAGTTCGCGGAACTTGTCGTAGCTGATCTCGGCCACTTCGCATTCGGTCTTGGCCCGTACCCAGGCGCTACGCTGGTGTTCCTGGCCAGCGGGCTCGAACAGACCCAGTTCGCCGAAGAAGTCGCCGTTGTTGAGGTAGGCGATGATCATTTCGTGGCCGTCGTCGTCCTCGATCAGGATGGTTACCGAGCCCTTGACGATGAACGACAAGGTCTCGGCCCGGTCGCCCGCGCAGATGATGTTGCTCTTGGCGGCGTAGCGACGACGCTGGCAATGCGCCAGGAGCTTGTCGATATTCTTGATCTTGGGGGGCAGGGCTGAGGCAACCATCACGAAATCCTGTTCGATGCGACGCATTGGCTTTTGTATAGATCGTCTGGCGAGATGCGCCAGTCATTTGGCGCCAGCTTATCAGACACTGCCCCCTGCATCGGCACAAAAGCGACATGCCTTGAGCTTTTCCGACAGCGCTACAAGGACTAAGCTGACACCCTTTTACGAGATCGGGAGTCCGGATAGATGAAGGCACGCATCCAGTGGGCCGGTGAAGCAATGTTCCTCGGCGAGTCGGGGAGCGGCCATGTCGTGGTGATGGACGGCCCGCCCGAAGCCGGGGGACGTAATCTGGGGGTGCGCCCGATGGAGATGCTCCTGCTCGGCCTCGGTGGCTGCAGCAGTTTCGATGTAGTCAGCATTCTCAAGAAGTCACGCCAGGCCGTGGAAAGCTGCGAGGCCTTCCTGGAGGCCGAGCGCGCCAGTGAAGATCCCAAGGTGTTTACCAAGATCCACCTGAACTTCGTGGTCAAGGGCCGTGGTCTGAAGGAAGCGCAGGTCAAGCGCGCGGTGGAGCTGTCGGCGGAGAAGTATTGCTCGGCCTCGATCATGCTCGATCGCGCGGGTGTGGAAATCACCCATGGTTACGAAATCGTCGAGCTGGCTTGAAAACGATCGCGGGGCAAGCTCCCTTGCACTGTGGGGGCTTGCCCCGCGATATCGGCCTCAGGCGATCAATGGCGCAACGCCGGCAAGGCGTCCCGCAGCCACTGCGGCAGCTTCGCCTGCAGCGCTTCGCTGAGTCGCTCGCGCCGCTTCTGGTACTGCAGCCCCAGTGCGATCACGCCCAGACCGATCAAGGTCAGCACCAAGGGGAACAGCAGCGAATCGGCGAACACGTCGTACGACAGGTAGCCGAGATAGGCTGCCACCCCCATTGCCCCGAACACCATGAACACCGGCCTGCGCAGTAGCACGGCCAGGCCCATCAGCCCCAGGTTGATCAGGCAGTACAGGAACTTGCCCCACTCGCTGGCGCTGTCCATCATCGTCAGCCCGCCCCAGAACGCCGCCAGCCCGGCCAGGTAGCCCCAGAAGGCATAGTCGCGGCGGGTGCGCCCGTCGATCACGACGAACACCAGCAACAAGCCCAGGCCGAACCACAGCGACACCGTGCGCCTTTGCTCCCAGCTGAACAGGTCACCGTAGACCCATTCGCTGAGGTCCATGGACATGAACCACAGTGCCACGGCGATCGGCATGACGATGAACGGAAAGGGAACCAGCCTCAGCATCAGCAGGCCGGCGAGCACCGTCGCCGCTTCCATGGCCAGCCAGCCGCCCTGCACGTAGGTGTAGTACTGGTGATAGTCGCCTTGTGCATCGTCCATCGGCCACCAGCCAACGAGCCGCTCGATGGCGAAGACCGCCAGCGGCACGATGCTCACCGCCACGGCGGCCAGCACGCCCGCGGCGATGGGTTGGCCGCGGCGCTGCAGGGACAGGGCGAACAAGGTGAGCCCGGCGATATAGACCAGCGCGATCACCAGCAATGCGCTATCGCCGATACGCATCCAGGCCTCGGTGAGCAGCCAGCCCATGGCGCCCATGATCAGCAGGGCGCCGAAGTAGAAGGCGACGTGGGCCAGCTGGAAGCTGCCACTGCTCTGTGGCTGCTGGCGCAGGAAGTCCAGCAGGGCCCGATCCTGTCCCGGCTGCAGCACGCCGGCGCTCACGGCGCGTGCCAGGTCCTTGGCGTCGAAGCGTTCCATGGCGTATGCCTCAGATGCGGTAGGTGCTCTTGGTCATGACTTTGGCCAGCAGGCTCATGCCGAACCGCACGGGCGCCGGGAACCGGTAGCCGCCCGCTTCCAGCGCGGACTCGGCATGCTGCTCTTCATCGACGCGCATCTGCTCGAGGATAGCGCGGGACTTGCCATCGCTCTCGGGGATCTGTTCCAGGTGCTCGTCGAGGTGCTTGCACACCTGGTGCTCGGTGGCCGCGACGAAGCCCAGGCTGACCTTGTCGCTGACCAGGCCGGCGAGGGCGCCGATGCCGAACGACATGCCGTAGAACAGTGGATTGAGCACACTGGGGTGGCTGTTGAGCTGACGGATGCGCTGCTCGCACCAGGCCAGGTGGTCGATTTCTTCTTCCGCCGCGTGCTCCATGGCCTTGCGTACCTGGGGCAGCTTGGCGGTCAGGGCCTGGCCCTGGTAGAGCGCCTGGGCGCAGACTTCGCCGGTGTGGTTGATGCGCATCAGGCCGGCGATGTGGCGGGTCTGCTGCTCGTCGAGCTCGGCGTCCGGCTGGATGATCGCCGGCGACGGGCGGGAAGGTTGGCCGCTGAAGGGCAGCAAGGTGCGCATGGCGGTATCGGCCTGCAGCAACAAGCGGTCGAGCGGCGAATAGTGACGTTCGGTAGCCATCGGGCACCTCCGCTGAAGTGATGCCCGACAGTCTACCTCAATACCCTTGGGCGGGCTTGCCTTGGATCAGCCCGGCGGCCAGTGCATCTGGCGCTGGCCGAGCACGTGCATGTGGATGTGGTAGACGGTCTGGCCGCCCTGCTCGTTGCAGTTCATCACCACGCGGAAGCCGTCCTCGCAACCGAGCTCCTTGGCCAGGCGCTGGGCGGTGAACAGGATGTGGCCGGCCAGACCTTTGTCTTCTTCGGTCAGGTCGTTGAGGGTGCGGATATGTTTCTTCGGGATGACCAGGAAGTGAATCGGGGCCTGGGGGGCGATATCGTGGAAGGCCAGGACCTGGTCGTCTTCGTAGATGATCTTCGCCGGGATCTCCCGGTTGATGATTTTGAGGAATAAATCGTCCACAGCACGTGCTCCATGGTGAGTGTCGGGGCTGAGTGTACTGAGCCCGATGCCCCTCGCCCAGTGGCTATTCCATGCCGATTGGGCAGTAACGGCGATGGATTGCCCCGGCCAGCTTGCGCGTCAGCCAGCGCGGCAGCAGGCGTGGGGCGAAGGCCAGCCAGCGATTGCGCCGGCCCGGCATGATCAGGGCGCGGTTCTTGTCCAGTGCGCGAACGGTGTACAGGGCGATTTCTTCCGGGCTGGGGCAGCGGCTGCCGCCTTCGAGCCGCGGGATGCGGCGCTTGGGCGAGCGCACCGGCCCCGGGCATAGCACCGACACCTTGATTCCGGCGCGACGAAGCTCTTCGCGCAACGCTTCGGAAAAGCTCAGCACATAGGCCTTGCTTGCAGCGTAGGCGGCCATCCAGGGGCCGGGAGCGACCCCGGCAAGCCCGGCGACGTTGAGAATCTGCCCGCCACCCTGTATCGCCATGAGGT
The DNA here is from genome assembly GCF_029840925.1 of Pseudomonas sp. GD03858. Taxonomy (GTDB): domain Bacteria; phylum Pseudomonadota; class Gammaproteobacteria; order Pseudomonadales; family Pseudomonadaceae; genus Aquipseudomonas. The sequence goes on along the minus strand of NZ_JAOCDM010000083.1, from coordinate 7,700 downwards.
TGCCGATGGCATGGCACAGTCGGCTCAGGGCGAGGATGTTGACTTCGAGCAGGTCCTGTTCGTCTGCCCACTCATGGGCCAGGAACGGTCCGTAGGTGCGCAGCCCGGCGCAGTTGACCAGCAGGTCGATGCGCCGCTCGCCTTCCTCCAGTTCCAGCACGAAGCCGGACAGGCGCAGCGGCTGGCTGAGGTCGCAGGCGCGCAGCAGCACCTCGACGCCAAACCGCTGGGCCAGCTCGATGGCCACCGGCTCCAGCGTCTCGCGCTGGCGTGCCACCAGGATCAGGTTGCGCCCACGCCGTGCCAGGGCTTCCGCCAGGGCCAGGCCCAGGCCGCTGGAAGCACCGGTGATCATGGCGTAACGGGTCATGCAAGGCTCCTGGGGGCGTAAGGGGCGCCTAGTGTACAGCGTGGCCGGTTTGCTACAAGAAGTTGCTGCCTAGCCGCGAGCTACTCTCCAGGGCCTTGCGGTACTCGTCGTGCAGTCGTTCGATCAGCTCGGCGACGCTGGGCAGGTCCTTGATCTCGCCGACCCCCTGGCCTGCCGACCAGATCGTTTTCCAGGCCTTGGCTTCGTCGCCGATTGGCTTGAGCTTGCCGGCCTCGTGCGCGCCCTTGAGTGCTGCCGGATCATAACCGGCCTGCTCCAGGCTCTGGCGCAGGAAGTTGGCGGGGATACCGGATACTGCCGGTGTCAGCACCACGTCGGTGGCGTTGGCACCGAGGATCATCTGTTTATAGGCCTCATCGGCCTGGCTTTCACGGGTGGCGATGAAGCGCGTGCCCATGTAGCCGAGGTCGGCGCCTAGTACCTGCGCGGCGAGCAGCTCATGGCCGTGGTTGAGGCAGCCGGAGAGCAGCACGGTCTTGTCGAAGAACTGACGGATCTCTGCCAGCAGGGCCAGTGGGCTCCAGGTGCCGGCGTGCCCGCCCGCGCCCGCAGCCACGGCAATCAGGCCGTCGACGCCAGCTTCGGCGGCCTTTTCCGCGTGCCGGCGCGTGGTCACATCATGGAACACCAGCCCGCCATAGCCATGCACCGCATCGACCACCTCCTTCACCGCGCCCAGGCTGGTGATGACGATCGGTACGCGGTGCTCGACGCACAGCGCCAGGTCGGCTTCCAGCCGTGGGTTGGACTTGTGCACGATCAGGTTGACGGCATAGGGCGCTGGTTGGTGCAGTGCCGCCAGGCCAGCTTCGATCTCCTCGAGCCAGGCCTTGAACCCGGCGCTGTCACGCTGGTTCAGCGCCGGGAAGCTGCCCACTACGCCATTGGCGCAACAGGCGAGTACAAGCTGGGGGTTGGAGATCAGGAACATCGGCGCCGCCACCAGGGGCAGGCGCAGTTTTCGTTCGAGCGAGGGGGCCAAGGCCATGGCAAAACTCCTGTAAGTGGCTGGATATCGTCAGAACGGTTTGACCACCACCAGAATTACGATGCCCAGCAGGATCAGCACCGGCACTTCGTTGAACCAGCGATAGTAGACATGTCCGTGGGTGTTGGTGCCAGCGGCGAAGCGCTTGCGCTGGGCACCGCACATGTGATGGTAGACGGTGAGCAACGCCACCAGGGTCAGCTTGGCGTGCAGCCAGCCCTGGCTCAGCCAGCCGGGGTTGAGATAGAGCATCCAGCCGCCGAACACGTAGGTGGCGATCATCGCCGGGTTCATGATGCCCCGGTACAGCTTGCGCTCCATGGTGGTGAAGCGTTCGAGGCTGATGCTGTCCTGGCTCTGGGCGTGGTACACGAACAGGCGCGGCAGGTAGAACAGGCCGGCGAACCAGCAGACCACGCTGACGATATGCAGCGCCTTGATCCATAGATAGAGCATGGGGAGTTCCTTCAGGTTTCACGGTCGTCAGATAGTAGAGGTCAAGGCCCCGAAGGGTCATCCGAAGAGTTGTTACAGGGGCCCCGGCCCCCTATTATCGTGCGCTTTCCAGTGGTCTCGTTGATAAGGGGCAAGCGTCATGATCAAGGTCGGTATCGTCGGCGGCACGGGCTACACCGGTGTCGAACTGCTGCGTCTGCTGGCGCAGCATCCACAAGCCGAGGTGGCGGTCATCACCTCGCGCTCCGAAGCGGGCGTGGCGGTTGCCGACATGTACCCGAACCTGCGTGGCCACTACGACGGCCTGGCGTTCAGCGTGCCGGACAGCAAGACCCTGGCGGCCTGCGACGTGGTGTTCTTCGCTACCCCCCATGGTGTGGCTCATGCCCTGGCCGGTGAACTGCTGGCGGCCGGGACCAAGGTAATCGACCTGTCCGCCGACTTCCGCCTGCAGGATGCGGTCGAGTGGGGCAAGTGGTACGGTCAGCCGCATGGCGCGCCAGAGCTGCTCAAGGACGCGGTCTATGGCTTGCCGGAAGTAAACCGCGAAAAGATCCGCCAGGCGCGCCTGATCGCCGTGCCTGGATGCTATCCGACCGCCACCCAGCTGGGCTTCCTGCCGCTGCTGGAGGCCGGCCTGGCCGATCCGTCCCGCCTGATCGCAGACTGCAAGTCGGGCGTCAGCGGCGCTGGACGGGGTGCCGCCGTGGGCTCGCTGTTCTGCGAGGCCGGCGAGAGCATGAAGGCCTACGCCGTCAAAGGGCATCGCCACTTGCCGGAAATCAGCCAGGGCCTGCGCCTGGCTGCTGGCAAGGATATCGGCCTGACCTTCGTGCCGCACCTGACGCCGATGATCCGTGGTATCCATGCCACCCTGTACGCTACGGTCGCCGACACCTCGGTCGACCTGCAGGCGCTGTTCGAGAAACGCTATGCCGACGAGCCATTCGTCGATGTGATGCCGGCTGGCAGCCATCCGGAAACCCGCAGCGTGCGGGGCGCCAACGTCTGCCGTATCGCCGTGCACCGGCCGCAGGGCGGCGACCTGGTGGTGGTGCTGTCGGTGATCGACAACCTGGTCAAGGGCGCGTCGGGCCAGGCGGTGCAGAACCTCAACATCCTGTTCGGCCTGGACGAGCGCATGGGCCTGTCCCACGCCGGTCTGCTGCCTTAAGAGCAGCGGTGAGCTGCAAGGCTCAAGCTGCAAGTGATCGTGTTGCGATTGGCTTGCAGCTTGTAGCTTGTCACTTGCAGCTTTCGTATTGTTGACCGATTTTCTCGGACAAGCGGATAATACGCCCCATCGAGTTTTATGGCGGCACTGCGCCGGGAGAGTCAACATGAGCGTCGAAACCTTCACCCCCACGGCTTTGGAGTTCACCCCCGGGGCTGCGCACAAGGTGAAGACCTTGGTCAGCGAAGAGGGCAACGATCGACTGAAGCTGCGTGTGTTCGTGACGGGCGGTGGCTGCTCGGGCTTCCAGTACGGCTTCACCTTCGATGAGGATGTGGCCGAGGATGACACCATCGTCGAGCGCGAGGGCGTGGCCCTGGTCGTCGATCCAATGAGCTTCCAGTATCTGGCGGGTGCCGAGGTGGACTACCAGGAAGGCTTGGAAGGCTCGCGCTTTGTCATCAAGAACCCGAATGCCACCACGACCTGTGGCTGCGGCTCGTCGTTCTCGATCTGATCGCTGCACCGTAATGCAAAACGCCGCGCTATTGCGCGGCGTTTTGCATTTTGCGACCCGCTCAGGCGGGGTAGATCGCGCCGAGGATGCGCAGGCCCTTGGCGGCGGTCACGCTGGGGCGGTTGGCGGGAATGCCTTCCAGGCAGCAGTGGGCGAGCCAGGCGAAGGCCATGGCCTCGACCCAGTCAGGGTCCACGCCGTGCGCGGCGGTGCTGGCCACCTTCGCCGCCGGCAGCAGCGCGGCCAGGCGCGCCATGAGTGCACCGTTGCGCGCGCCGCCGCCGCACACCAGCAGGGCGTCGGTGCCATCCTGGGCCTGGCGCAGCGAGTCGATGATGCTGGTTGCCGTCAGCTCCAGCAGGGTGGCTTGAACGTCTTCGTCGCGATATTTCGGCAAGCGGGCGAGGTGGGCGTCCAGCCAGGGCAGGTTGAATACCTCGCGGCCGGTGCTTTTCGGCCCGCTGCCGGCAAAGAATGGATCGCTCAGTAGCGCGTTCAGCAGATCATGCTGTGGCGTGCCGCTGGCCGCCCAACTGCCATTGGCATCGAAAGCCTGGCCCTGCTTGCGTTCGATCCAGGCATCGAGCAGTACGTTGCCCGGGCCGCAGTCGAAGCCATGCACCGGCTGGTCGCGCTCGATCAGGCTCAGGTTGCTGAAGCCACCCACATTGAGGATCGCCAGGCGCTGGCCGAGATGACCGAACAGGGCTTCGTGAAACGCCGGCACCAAGGGCGCGCCCTGGCCACCCGCCGCCACGTCGCGGCGACGGAAGTCGCCCACCACGCAGATGCCGGTGAGCTCGGCCAGCAGGGCCGGGTTGCCGATCTGCACGGTGAAGCCACGGGCCGGCTCATGGCGAACCGTCTGGCCGTGGCTGCCGATGGCACGGATGGCGTCGGGCGCCAGGCCCTGGGCGGACAGCAGGTGGTTGATTCCCTGCGCGGCCAAGGTGGCCCAGCGGTTTTCCGCCAGGGCTGCGCGGGCGATCTCGTCGGGGCCACTGGCGCAGAGGCCGAGCAGATCCTGACGCAGGTCGACGGGCATGGGGATGTAATGGGTGGCGAGCAGCCGCAGCTGCTCGTCTTGCTCGATCAGGGCGATGTCCAGGCCATCAAGGCTGGTGCCGGACATCACCCCCAGGTAGAGCGCCATGGGCTCAGCGCTTGTTGGCGGCAAGCAGAGTGGCTTTTTCCTGATCCATGCGCGCGATCAGGGGCTGGCTCTGCTGGTTGAAGCGCTGGCGCTCGGACTTGGCGATCGGGTCGGCCATTGGCACCTTCTGGCTCAGCGGGTCGACGTGCACGCCATTGACCTGGAACTCGTAGTGCAGGTGCGGGCCGGTCGACAGGCCGGTGGTGCCGATATAGCCGATGATCTGGCCCTGTTTCACGCTGGAGCCGGTCTTGATGCCCTTGGCGAAGCCCTGCATGTGGCCATAGAGCGTCTTGTAGGAATTGCCGTGGGCGATGATCACGGTGTTGCCGTAACCGCCACGGCGGCCGGCCAGCTCGATGCGGCCATCACCGGCAGCCTTGATCGGCGTGCCGCGCGGGGCCGCGTAGTCCACGCCCTTGTGCGCGCGGATCTTGTTGAGGATCGGGTGCTTGCGCCCGGCCGAGAAGCGCGAGCTGATGCGGGCGAAGTCCACCGGGGTACGGATGAACGCCTTGCGCAGGCTGTTGCCATCGGCGGTGTAGTAGTTGGTGTTGCCCTGCTTGTTGGTGTAGCGCACGGCGGTGTAGGTCTTGCCGCGGTTGGTGAAGCGGGCGGAGAGGATGTTGCCGGTACCGACCACCTTGCCGTCCATCATCTTCTGCTCGTAGACCACGTCGAATTCGTCGCCAGGGCGGATGTCCTGGGCGAAGTCGATGTCGTAGCCGAGGATGCGCGCCATGTCCATGGTCATGCTGTGGGACAGGCCGGCGCGCTGGGCGGAGGCGGACAGCGAACTCTTGATCACGCCATGGGCGTAGGCGGTGCGCACGACGGGTTTGCTGATCTCGCGATTGAAGCTGAAGCCTTTGTCGGTACGGGTCAGGCGGATAGTCTCGAGGCCGCTGACCTTGCTGTGCAAGCTGGTCAGTTGGCCATCCTTGTCCAATTCGAACTGCAGCACCTGGCCGTGCTTGAGCTGGCTGAACTGCTTGGCTTGCTTGTTGCTGGCAAGCACGTCGTGGACGACGTTGGCCGGCAGGCCGACCTTGTTGAACAGGGTGGAGAGCGTGTCGCCGCGAGACACGACCACTTCGCGATGGCCTGGGGTCTTGTCTTCCTGCTTGGCTACCGCGACGGGTTCCGCTTTGGGCTCGGTCTTGGCGGTATCCGCCTCGTCGCCTTCGATCTGGGCGAATGGCGAATCGCTGTTCTGCTCGGCCTGCACCAGCGGAGCAGTCCGGGATTCGTCCTTCAGTTGCTCGGCCGGGCTTTCGAGCTCGAGGCTGAGGGTGGTTTTCTTCGCTTCGACTTCACTGGAAGGGAATACCAGCAGCGCCAGACTGAGGAGGGCGGCGATGCCGCTGGCGGCCAACAGATGGCTTTTCGGATAAAGCGGGGGCGCTTTAGGCGTTTCGTTGGTCATAGGTAAGGTGACTTTGAAAAAAGTGAAATGGAAAAGATGAATGACATGATGAAGATGAAATAACTGTATAAAATATAACCAAATCCATTCTCACGCAAGGGCGCGTAGACGTTGCGGCACGCCGTTTGGGTCACATTCCTTTGCGAAACTTGTATTTGATGGCCGATCTTGTATGGTTGGCTCCCCTTGAATCCTAGCGTTGCGGGTCTGTCTATGAAGTCGGTTGAAGAGCAGCTGGCGCTTATCAAGCGCGGTGCGGAAGAGGTATTGGTCGAGTCGGAACTGGTGGAGAAGCTCAAGCGCGGCCAGCCGCTGCGCATCAAGGCAGGCTTCGATCCAACCGCGCCTGACCTGCACCTGGGGCACACGGTGCTGATCAACAAGCTGCGTCAGTTTCAGGAGCTGGGGCACCAGGTCATCTTCCTGATCGGTGACTTCACCGGCATGATCGGCGATCCGAGCGGCAAGAGCGCTACCCGTCCGCCGCTGACGCGCGAGCAGGTGCTGGACAACGCCGAGACCTATAAGCAGCAGGTGTTCAAGATCCTCGACCCGGCCAAGACCGAGGTCGCATTCAACTCGACCTGGATGGACCAGCTCACCCCGGCCGACTTCATTCGCCTGGCCTCGCAGTACACCGTGGCGCGCATGCTTGAACGCGACGACTTCGACAAGCGCTACACCACCAACCAGCCGATCGCGATCCATGAGTTCCTCTATCCGCTGGTGCAGGGTTACGACTCCGTCGCACTGAAGGCCGATGTCGAGCTGGGTGGCACCGATCAGAAGTTCAACCTGCTGATGGGACGTGAGCTGCAGCGCGCCTACGGTCAGGAGGCGCAGAACATCGTCACCATGCCGCTGCTCGAAGGGTTGGATGGCGTGAAGAAGATGTCCAAGTCGTTGGGCAATTATGTCGGCATCCAGGAAGCCCCTGGGGTGATGTACAGCAAGCTTGTGTCGATTCCTGACACCTTGATGTGGCGTTACTTCGAGCTGCTGAGCTTCCGTTCGATGGAAGAGATCGATCAGTTCCGGGTGGATGTCGAGAACGGTGCCAATCCGCGGGATATCAAGATCAAGCTGGCCGAGGAGATCGTGGCGCGTTTCCATGGTGAAGAGGCTGCGACCAATGCCCACCGTGCTGCGGGCAACCGCATGAAGGAAGGCGAGTTGCCGGAGGATCTGCCGGAGATCGAAGTGGCCGCCGCTGAAGATCTGCCGATCGCCGCCGTGCTGAACCGGGCTGGCCTGGTGAAGAACTCGGCGCAGGCGCGGGATCTGCTCGGCGCTGGTGCGGTCAAGGTGGATGGTGCGGTGGTCGACCGTGACTTCATGTTCGTGATTGGTGCGACCCATGTGTGCCAGGCAGGCAAGAAGGCGTTTGCCCGGGTCAGCCTCAAGGCCGAGTGATTGCCTGGTGGTGTAGCTATATAAGAAGCGGGGAGGCCGGTAGGCCTCCCCGCTTTGTTTTTGGGGCTTCTATATATAGGTGTCAGGGCTGGCAGGGGCCTGTCTTGGGATCGGGTTGTGTGGGTGAGGTGTTTGGCGAGGGATCGTGGTGTGTCTCAGAGGTGTTCGCCGAGGATTCTCTG
>NZ_JAOCDM010000082.1 GCF_029840925.1 Pseudomonas sp. GD03858 | reverse complement strand
GGTGGCGTTGCTCTTGCGCCGCGGAATGCCCAGGCGCTGGCGGCGTTCCCACAGGCATTTACGGCTTACGCCCAGCTTGCGAGCCAGCTCGGTCTCGGTCATGTGGTCCTGGTGCTCGAGCACGAAGTGCTGGAAGTAGTCCTCCAGCGACAGGTCCTCGGTCGGTTCGTGGCTGGCGTTGTTGGCGCTGGCCAGTGCCGGCAGGTTGTCGAGCACGTCGTCGTCCAGGTCGCTCAGCTCGATGTCGATGCCCAGCAGGTCGGCGGAGATTTCCGCGCTCTCGCTGAGAATCACCGCACGCTCCACGGCGTTTTCCAGTTCGCGCACGTTACCCGGCCAACTGTAGTGACGAATGGCCTGCTCGGCTTCATGGGAGAAATGCAGGTCGTCGCGGTCGATGCGCGCGCTCTGGCGGGCGAGGAAGGCATTGGCGATCTCGTTGACGTCGCTGCCGCGCTCGCGCAGGGCCGGCAGTTTCAGGGCGATCACATGCAGGCGGTAATAAAGGTCTTCGCGGAACTGGCCGGCCTTGGCCAGGTTCTTCAGGTCACGGTGGGTCGCGGCGATCAGGCGCACGTCGACCTTCTGCGACTGCACCGAGCCGACCCGGCGGATCTCGCCTTCCTGCAACACGCGCAGCAGGCGCGCCTGAGCCTCCAGCGGCAGTTCGCCGATTTCGTCGAGGAACAGGGTGCCGCCATCGGCCGCTTCCACCAAGCCTGCGCGACCGGCGCTGGCACCGGTGAACGCCCCCTTCTCGTGGCCGAACAGCTCGGACTCGATCAGGGTTTCCGGAATCGCCGCGCAGTTCACCGAGATCATCGGCGCCTTGGCCCGACGCGACAGGTTGTGCAGGGCGCGGGCGACCAGCTCCTTGCCGGTGCCCGATTCACCCTGAATCAGTACGTTGGAGTCGGTTGGCGCGACCTTGCGGATCTTCACGTACAGGTCCTGCATCGGCGCGCAGGAGCCGATGATGCCGATCTCGCCATTGGCGGGCGCGCTGGCCTTTTCACCATTGGCCTTGCCGCTGCCGGGCCGTGCTTCGGCGGCAGGTGCCGGGGCGGGGGCGTTCTGCCGGTCGCGCAGGATGCGGGCGACGGCCTGCAGCATCTCGTCGTGATCGAACGGCTTGGCGATGTAGTCCACCGCGCCCATCTTCATCGAGTCGACCGCCGAGCGCAGGCTGGCGTAACTGGTCATGATCAGCACCGGCGTGCCCTGGCCGAGCTTGATCAGCTCGGTGCCCGGGGCGCCTGGCAGGCGCAGGTCGCTGACGATCAGGTCGAAGGTAGCAATGCTGAAGCGTTCCTGGGCTTCCTGCACCGAGCCGGCTTCGCTGACCTGGTACTGGTTTCGTTCGAGCAGGCGGCGCAAGGCCGAACGGATGATGGTTTCGTCTTCGACGATCAGAATGTGCGGCATTGATTCAATTCTCTCGACGGTCTCGAATTTCAGGGGACGTCGCTACGACATGCCGGGGCAGGGTCACGCGGATCCGGGTACCACGTTGGCGCTCGATGTCGGCCGGGCTGTCGATGGTGATTTGCCCATAATGCTCTTCCACGATGGAATAGACCAGAGCGAGCCCCAGTCCAGTGCCTTCGCCCGGGTCCTTGGTGGTGAAGAAGGGTTCGAAGAGGCGGTCCATGATGCTTTTCGGGATGCCGCTGCCTTCGTCCTCGACGATCAGGTCGACGGTGTGTTCGTTCACTTCGCTGCGCACCCGCACGGCGCTGCCGGGCTTTGATGCGTCGCGGGCGTTGGAGAGCAGGTTGATCAGCACCTGGGCCAGGCGCTGGGGATCGCCCTCGGCCCAATGCTCCGGGTCGCAGAGGTTGAAGAACTGTACTTCGAAATTGCGCCGGTTCAACGCCAGCAGACCAATGGCGTCCTGCGCGACTTCCGCCAGGCACACCGGTTCTTCGCTGTTCTGCTGGCTGCCGCCGGCATGGGCGAAGCTCATCAGCGACTGGACGATGCGCGACACACGCTTGGTCTGTTCGAGGATCTGGCTGGACAGTTCGATGATCTCGCCGTCGCCCTCGCGCTCTTCACGCAGGTTTTGCGCAAGGCAGGCGATGCCGGTGATCGGGTTGCCGATCTCGTGGGCCACGCCGGCGGCCAGGCGGCCGATGCTGGCCAGGCGTTCGGAGTGCACCAGCTTGTCTTCCAGGGCCTGGGTCTCGGTGAGATCCTCCACCAGCAGCACCAGGCCGCTGTTGCCTGGCGCCAGCGGCTCGTCGATGGCCGCCTTGTGCAGGTTCAACCAGCGTGGCTGGCCGTCCAAGGCCAGGCGCTGCTTGTGCAGGTGCTCGTCGGGCACGTTGATGAAACCCTGCAGCAGGCCGCGCCAGGGCTCGGCGATGGTCACCAGGCGCGAGCCGACCACATGCTTGGCGGCGATGCCGGTGAGTTCTTCCATCGCCTTGTTCCACATCAGGATTTCCTGGTCCTTGGCCAGCGAGCAGACGCCCATGGGCAGTTCCTGCAGGGTCTGGCGGTGGTAGCGGCGCAGGGCGTCGAGCTCGGCGGCCAGGCCGGTCAGGCGTGAGTGGTAGTCCTCGAGGCGGCTTTCGATGAAGTGGATGTCCTCGGTGACGTAGTTCTCGTTGCCCGACTTGTACGGCAGGAAGGTCTCGACCATGTCCTGCGCGACGCTCGGGCCCATCAGGCCGGAGAGGTTGGCCTCGATGCGGTCGCGCAGGCGGCGCAGGGCATAGGGCCGGCGCTCGTCGAAGGGCAGGTAGAGATCGCGCAGGGCCTGTTCGACCTCTTTCTGCGCGGCCTTGGCGCCCAGCGGCTTGGCCAGCTGGGTGGCGAACTCCTGGGGCGAGGCGGCATGCAGTTCACGGCGTTGCGGGCGACGCACGTTGTCCACCGCACAGGCCTCGGCGGCGCTGACTTCTTCGCTGCTGGCGTTGGTGAACAGCGAGATCAGGGTGAACAGCAGGACGTTGGCGGCCAGCGAGGCGATGGCCGCCATGTGCCAGCTGGTGTCGTCCAGCACGTAGATCATGTTCAGCAGCGGGATGTAGAAGCCCTGCACGTTGCCCAGCAGCGGCAGCAGCATGGTCACCATCCACACCAGCGTCCCGGCCAGCAGGCCGGCGATGAAACCGCGGCGATTGGCGGTCGGCCAGTACAGCACCGAGAGCACGCCCGGCAGGAACTGCAGCGTGGCGACGAAGGCGACGATGCCCAGGTTGGCCAGGCTCTGGTGATTGCTCTGCGTGAGGTAGAAGACGAAGCCGGCGGTGATGATGGCGACGATCAGCGCGCGGCGGGTCCATTTCAGCCAGCGGTAGATGTTGCCTTCGGCCGGAGGCTGGTAGAGCGGCAGCACCAGATGGTTCAGGGCCATGCCCGACAGCGCCAGGGTGGTGACGATGATCAACCCGCTGGCGGCCGACAGGCCGCCGACGTAGGCCAGCAGTGCCAGGGCCTCGTTGTCGGCGGCGATCCCCAGGCCCAGGGTGAAGTACTCGGGGTTGGTGCTGGCGCCCAAGCGCAGGCCGGCCCACAGCACCAGCGGCACCGCCAGGCTCATCAGCAGCAGGAACAGTGGCAGGCCCCAGCTGGCGCTGACCAGCGAGCGCGGGCTGAGGTTCTCGGTGAAAGCCATGTGGTACATGTGCGGCATGACGATCGCCGAGGCGAAGAACACCAGCAGCAGGGTGCGCCACGGGCCTTCCTGCAGTGGCGTGTGCAGCGCCGCGAGGGCGGTCTGGTTCTGCAGCAGCCAGACTTCCAGCCCGTGGGGACCACCGAACACGCCGTACAGCGCGTACAGGCCGATACCGCCCAGCGCCACCAGCTTGATCACCGACTCGAAGGCGATGGCGAACACCAGCCCCTCGTGCTTCTCGCGGGTGGCGATATGGCGCGAGCCGAAGAAGATGGTGAAGAGGATGATCAGCGCGCAGAACGCGAAGGCCACCCGCGCCTTGACCGGCTCTCCGGTGAGGATGCTGATGGAGTCGGCCACCGCCTGGATCTGCAGGGCCAGCAGCGGCAGCACGCCGATCAGCATGATCACCGTGGTCAGCGCGCCGGCCCAGGTACTGCGAAAGCGAAACGCCAGCAGGTCGGCCAGCGAGGAGAGCTGGTAGGTACGGGTGATCTTGAGAATCGGGTAGAGCAGTACCGGTGCCAGCAGGAAGGCGCCGGACACGCCCAGGTAGCAGGCGAGGAACCCGTAGCCGTACTGGTAGGCCAGCCCGACCGAGCCGTAGAAGGCCCAGGCACTGGCATAGACGCCCAGCGACAGGGTGTAGGTCAGTGGGTGGCGAATGACCGAGCGCGGGATCAGCCCACGCTCGCTGATCCAGGCCACGCCGAACAACACCAGCAGGTAGGCGGCGCTGATCAGGATCATCTGGGTCAGGCTAAAGCTCATCGGCATCTCGTTGGCTCTGCAGGATGAAGGTGACGACGATCAGGATCAGCCAGAGCAGGTACGGGCGGTACCAGGCTCCGGTCGGTTCGATCCACCAGTCCATGATGGCCGGGGAGAACAGGTAGATCCCCACGACCAGAAGCAGGACCAAACGATAGATGTACATGCTGGCCTCGAGGGTTGGGCGCTGCGGGTTTGGACTTATTATTGGCGCAAATGATGGCGGCGATGCTAGCGGGAATCGGTAGGGTTCGCCAAGAGGTTGAATTTGTTGGGCTTTTGATTTTGGTGAAACGCTCGGCTTTCTGTTTTGCGCGGTTTCTGTAGGAGCGGCCTTGTGTCGCGATGGGGCGCGTAGCGGCCCCAGGTTTTCAGCGTTGCCGCAGATATTGCCGGGGCTGCTTTGCAGCCCATCGCGATACAAGGCCGCTCCTACAAGGATCGCATTGGCCGGTCGGACCAGGGCACTAATGCAATTCAGCCTCGGGCACCGTCATCTGCCGGGCAATATGCTCCGGCCGCCATTGCTGCCGCGCCACCGCAAGCACTTCAGTTGGGCTGGCCCCCGCCAGTGCTGGATCGGTCTGCTGCCCCAATGCCCGCAGGGCTCGCAACAGCAACGGCGTGGCCTGGTCCGCCTCCAGCGGCGGCGAACGGTACGACTTGCCCAGCTTGTGTCCGTCCGGCTGCACGATCAGCGGAATGTGCAGGTAACGCGGCTGCGTGAAGCCCAGCAGCTCCTGCAAGTACAGCTGGCGCGGCGTGTTGTCCAGCAGGTCGGCTCCTCGCACGATATCGGTCACGCCCTGCCACGCGTCGTCCAACACCACGGCCAGTTGATAGGCGTAGAGCCCGTCACGGCGCTGGATGACGAAGTCGCCGACGTCACGCCCCAGGTGTTGCTCGAACTCGCCCTGGACGCGGTCGGTGAAGCGGTAGATCAGCTCTGGCACCCGCAGGCGGATCGCCGCGCCTTCGCGCGCATGCCCGGCATCGCGGCAAAAGCCCGGGTAGATGCCGTCGTAGCCTTCGAGCTGCTTGCGCGAGCAGGTGCAGGCGTAGGCCAGGCCCATGTTGAACAGGCGATCGACAACGGCCGCATAGGCTGCATGGCGCTGGCTCTGGAACACCACCTCGCCATCCCACTCCAGCCCGTAGCGTTCCAGGGTCTGCAGGATCGCGTCACGGGCACCGGGCATCTCCCGGGGCGGGTCGGTGTCTTCCATGCGCAGCAGCCAGCGGCCGTTCACGGCGCGAGCGTCGAGCCAGGAGGCGAGGGCGGCCACCAGCGAACCGAAATGCAGAAAGCCACTGGGGGTGGGGGCGAAGCGGCCGATGTAGCGAGAGTCGTTCATGGGCTGTGCAGGCTATATAAATGAAAACGGGGCGCATGATGCGCCCCGTCTGAAAGGGAGAGGGATCAGCCTTTGCCGACCGTCTTTTCCTTTTTCTCCGCGATTTCCTTGCAGTCGAAGCACAGGTCAGCGGTGGGACGGGCTTCCAGGCGACGCAGGCCGATCTCGATGCCGCAGGAGTCGCACCAGCCGTATTCGTCGTCCTTGATCTTGTCGAGGGTCTTGTCGATCTTCTTGATCAACTTGCGCTCGCGATCACGGTTGCGCAGCTCCAGGGCGAATTCTTCTTCCTGGCTGGCACGGTCGGCCGGGTCGGGGAAGTTGGCCGCTTCGTCCTTCATGTGATCCACGGTACGGTCCACGCTGGTCATCAGTTCCTGTTTCCAGGCACCGAGGAGCTTGGTGAAGTGCTTCTTCATGGGCTCGCCCATGTACTCCTCACCTTGCTTTTCGACGTAGGGCTCGACACCGTACATGGTCTGGGCTTTTTGCTTTTCTACGGTGGACATGAATAGACCGCCTCTCACTCATCTGATCCAATGCGCAGGCTGCTTCCATCACCGGCGACCGCCGGCCCTGCGACTGCGAGCCGCCGAACTTACCAGATAGATCCGGGGTGCGCTACCCCGCCCTATGCCTGCTATTGACAGCCAACAGGGCGGCGCGTTCGCTGGCTTGCACAGGTAGAATCACCAGTTTAGACCCAATTGAGAGAAGGCCCATGGCTCAGCCACACAGTGCGCGCAGTCGCGCCATCGAACCCTTCCACGTGATGGCCCTGCTGGCGCGTGCCAACGAGCTGCAGGCCGCCGGGCACGATGTGATCCATCTGGAGATCGGCGAGCCGGACTTCACCACCGCCGCGCCGATCGTCGCCGCTGGCCAGGCCGCCCTGGCCGCAGGCCACACCCGCTACACGGCGGCGCGTGGCTTGCCGCAGTTGCGTGAGGCGATCGCCGGGTTCTATGGCCAGCGCTATGGCGTGGATCTCGACCCTGAGCGCGTGCTCATCACCCCGGGCGGCTCTGGCGCGCTGCTGCTGGCCAGCAGCCTGCTGGTCGATCCGGGCAAGCACTGGCTGCTGGCCGATCCGGGCTATCCGTGCAACCGTCATTTCCTGCGCCTGGTCGAGGGCGGCGCGCAGCTGGTGCCGGTCGGGCCGGACGTCAACTATCAACTGACCGCCGATCTGGTCGAGCGCCACTGGGACAAGGACACCGTCGGCGCGCTGGTCGCGTCGCCCGCCAACCCGACCGGTACGGTCCTCGACCGCGACGAGCTGGCGAGCCTGTCCCGGGCCACGCGCGAGCGTCACGGTCACCTGGTGGTGGACGAGATCTATCATGGCCTGACCTACGGCATGGACGCGCCGAGCGTGCTGGAAGTGGACGACCAGGCCTTCGTCCTGAACAGTTTTTCCAAATATTTCGGCATGACTGGCTGGCGCCTGGGTTGGCTGGTGGCCCCGCCGTCGGCGGTGGCTGACCTGGAGAAGCTGGCGCAGAACCTGTATATCAGTGCTCCGAGCATGGCCCAGCATGCCGCGCTGGCGTGCTTCCAGCCAGACACCCTGGCGATCCTGGAGGCGCGTCGCGCCGAGTTCGCCCGTCGCCGCGACTACCTGCTGCCGGCCCTGCGCGAGTTGGGTTTCGGCATCGCCGTTGAGCCGCAAGGTGCTTTCTATCTATACGCCGATATCAGCGCCTTCGGTGGCGATGCCTTCGCGTTCTGCCGGCATTTCCTGGAAACCGAGCACCTGGCCTTCACCCCTGGCCTGGACTTCGGTCGCCACCAGGCCGGCCACCATGTGCGCTTCGCCTACACCCAGAGCCTGCCGCGCCTGGAGGAGGCGGTGCAGCGCATTGCCCGTGGCCTTCGGACCTGGCAGGGCTGACGATGTTTTTCCCCGAACTCGAACAGGCGCGACTGCTGCGCCGCTACAAGCGCTTCCTGGCCGACATCGAACTGGCCAATGGCGAGCAGATCACCATCCACTGCCCGAACACCGGCTCCATGCTCAACTGCATGCGCGAGGGCGGGCAGGTGTGGTTCAGTCGCTCCAACGACCCCAAGCGCAAGTTGCCCGGCACCTGGGAAATCAGCGAAACGCCCCAGGGACGGCTGGCCTGCGTCAATACCGGGCGCGCCAATGCCGTGGTGGAGGAGGCATTGCGCGCTGGCATGATCAGCGAACTGGCCGGTTTCACCACGCTCAAGCGTGAAGTGGCCTATGGCGAGGAGCGCAGCCGTATCGACTTCTATCTGGAGTTCGCCGACGGTGGCAAGGCCTATGTCGAGGTCAAGAGCGTGACCCTGGGCTACCCGGATACGCCCGTGGCCGCCTTTCCGGACGCCGTCACCCAGCGTGGCGCCAAGCATCTGCGCGAACTGGCGGGCCTGGCGCGCCAGGGTATCCGCGCGGTGCAGCTGTACTGCGTGAACCTGACCGGCATCGAGGCCGTGCGCCCTGCCGAGGAGATCGACGCCGCCTATGCCCAGGCCCTGCGCGCCGCCGTGGCGCAAGGGGTCGAGGTACTGGCCTATGGCACCCGCCTGGATGCGCAGCAACTGGTCATCGATCGCCCGCTGCCGGTGCTGCTCAATCCGTGAGCCAGATGCCCTGGCTGTCTTCCCGGCAGTCCAGGGCCTCCAGCCATTCGCCTGCGCAGGGGCCAGTGATGCATTCGCCGCTTTCTATCAGGAACTGGGCCCCGTGATGGGCGCACTGGATCAGGCTCGCGCTGTCGTCGAGAAAGCTGTCCGCCGCCCAGTTCAGCGGGATGCCCCGGTGCGGGCAGCGGTTGCGGTAGAGGTGGACCTTGCCCTGGCGGCGCACGCCGAACAGCGGCACGCCGGCTACGCTGAAGGCGCGGCTGTGGCCTTCGGCGAGGTCGTTGGAGGCACAGAGAAAATGCATTGCAGCGGAGTTTCCGGTTAAGCCGTGTGACAAAGGGATGGCTTGACGCTTCAATGCGAATAATTATCAAATTGCTCGCATTCGCCGCGCCAGGCTGTCTATGGTGCGCACTTCCACCGCCCGCCACAAGGCGCGCGGCTCGCCTCCAGCAAAGGAATCCGATGATGCGTCGTCCCGCTGCCTTGCTCGCCCTGTGCGCCGGTATTGCCCTGTCCACCCAGGCCCTGGCCGCCGAACTCCCGCAGCGTTGGGTCAGCGCCGGTGGTGCCTTGAGCGAGTGGATCAGCGCCCTGGGCGGCGAGCAGCGTCTGGTCGGCGTCGATACCACCAGCCAGCACCCCGAATCGCTGAAGACGCTGCCCAGTATCGGCTACCAGCGCCAGTTGTCGGCCGAGGGCATTCTCAGCCTGCGCCCGGATGTACTGGTCGGCACCGAGGAGATGGGCCCGCCGCCGGTCCTGGCGCAGATCCGCAAGGCCGGGGTGCGGGTCGAGCTGTTTTCCAGCAAGGCCGAGGTCGATGCGGTGGACGAGAATCTGAAGCACCTGGGCGTGCTGCTGGGCAATGAAGCAAAGGCCAGCGAGCTGGCCGCTGACTACAAGCAGCAACTGGACAGCTTGCAGGGGCGGATCAAGCAGGCCCAGGCCGGACAGAAGGCGCCGGGCGTGCTGCTGCTGGTCGGCCATGCCGGCGCCAAGCCACTGATCGCGGGGCAGGGCACCTCCGGTGATTGGGTGCTGCGCCAGGCCGGCGGGCGCAATCTTGCCGATCATCAGGGCTACAAGAACTTTTCGGTGGAAGCACTGGCTGCGCTGAATCCGGATGTGGTGGTGTTCTCTGATCGCGCGCTCAGCGGCGAACAAGCCTTGCAGGCATTGCTCAAGGAAAACCCGGCGTTGGCGGCCTCGCGCGCTGCGCGGGACAAGCGTCTGCTGTCGCTCGACCCGACGCTGCTGGTAGGTGGCCTCGGCCCGCGCTTGCCCGCCACCCTGCATGAGCTGGCCGCCAGCTTCTATCCTGCCGCCAAGGCCAGCCTCAACCCATGAGGCAGCGGGTTCAGCCACGTACCTTGTTCAGCGCCCTGGTATTGCTGTGTTTGCTGGCGATCTGGCTGTCGCTGGCGCTGGGCCCGGTCAGCCTGCCACTGTTCGACACCCTGCGCGCCGGGCTGCGCCTGATCGGGCTGCCGGTTTCCGGCGATGGCCTGGAGCAGGCCGAGATGATCCTTGGGCAGATCCGCCTGCCGCGTACCTTGCTGGGGCTCGCCGTGGGGGCCGTGCTGGCGCTGTCCGGCGTGGCGATGCAGGGGTTGTTCCGCAATCCTCTGGCCGACCCGGGTCTGGTCGGTGTCGCCAGCGGCGCGGCCCTCGGCGCGGCGGTGGCGATTGTCGGTGGCAGCTGGCTGGGCGGCATCCCCGAATGGTTCGCACCGTACCTGTTGTCGCTGTGCGCCTTCATCGGTGGCCTGGGGGTGACCGCGCTGGTGTATCGCCTGGGGCGCCGGGATGGGCAGACCAACGTCGCCACCATGCTGCTCGCCGGCATCGCCATGACCGCGCTGGGCGGCTCCGCCGTCGGCCTGTTCACCTACCTGGCCGATGACGCCACCCTGCGCACCCTGACCTTCTGGAACCTGGGCAGCCTCAACGGCGCCAGCTACGAGCGCCTGTGGCCGCTGCTGCTGGTGGCGGCCGCGGTGGCCCTGTGGTTGCCGCGCCGGGCGCAGGCACTCAATGCGCTGTTGCTGGGCGAGTCCGAGGCCCGTCATCTGGGCATCGAGGTAGAAGCGCTCAAGCGCGAGCTGGTGTTCTGCACGGCACTGGGTGTTGGCGCGGCGGTCGCGGCTGCGGGCCTGATCGGCTTCATCGGCCTGGTGGTGCCGCACCTGGTGCGCCTGGTGGCTGGGCCGGACCATCGTGTCCTGCTGCCCGCATCGCTGCTGGCCGGTGGCACGCTGCTGCTGTTCGCCGACCTGATCGCACGGTTGGCCCTGGCGCCGGCGGAGTTGCCGATCGGTATCGTCACGGCGTTCATCGGCGCGCCGTTCTTCCTGTTCCTGCTGGTGCGAGGGCGTAGCTGATGCTCGATGTCGAGGGGCTGTCGCTCAAGCGTGGCAACACCCAGGTGTTGCACGATATCCATCTGCAACTGCGCCCTGGCCTGGTCCTTGGCGTACTCGGCCCCAACGGCGCGGGCAAGAGCAGCCTGCTGGGCGGACTGTGCGGCGAACTGGCTGCCAGCGCCGGACAGGTGCGGCTGGATGGGCGCGCCCTGGGCGACTGGTCCGGCCAGGAACGGGCACGGCGTCTGGCGGTGCTGCCGCAGGTGTCCTCGCTCGGCTTCTCGTTCACGGTCGAGGAAGTGGTCGGGATGGGGCGCCTGCCCCATGCTAGCGGGCGGCAGCGTGACCATGAGATCGTCAGGGCGGCACTGGAGGCGGCGGATGCGCTGCACCTGCTCGAGCGCAGCTACCTGGCGCTGTCCGGTGGCGAGCGTCAGCGTGTGCACCTGGCCCGGGTGCTGGCCCAGCTGTGGCCGGGCGAGGCGGGCAGCACGCTGCTGCTGGACGAGCCGACCTCGGCCCTCGATCCGTTGCACCAGCACACCACGTTGCAGGCCGTGCGCAGTTTCGCCGACCGGGGCGCGGCAGTGCTGGTGATCCTGCATGATCTGAATCTTGCCGCGCGTTACTGTGACCAGATCCTGCTGCTCGAGCAGGGACGCTGCCACGCGCTGGACACACCGCACCAGGTGCTGACCCCTGTGTCGCTGAAAGCTGTGTTCGGTATCGACGTGCTGGTACAGCCGCATCCGGAGCGCGGCCATCCGCTGATCATCACTCGCTAGGAGCCTGACCATGCGCTATCCGTTGCTGTCCGCTCTTGCGGTTTGTCTGGCGCTGGCGTTGGGCGCCTGCCGGGCCAGCCTGCCACCACTGCCGGCCTGGCAGAGCAGCGAGGGGCGCGACAGCGCGCAACTCGGACAGATCGTCGACCTGGCCAGCGGACAGCGCCTGAGCCCGGAACAACTGGTCCTGCGCCTGGCCGATGCGCCGCGGGTACTGGTGGGCGAGAAACATGACAATCCCGATCACCATGCCCTGCAGCTCTGGCTGCTGGAGGCGCTGGCAAGTGAGCGGCCTCAGGGCAGCCTGCTATTGGAAATGCTCCAGCCCGAGCAGCAGCCCCGGGTGGATGCGCTGAAGAACACGCAATGGCCAGCGGACCTGCCCAAGGCCCTGGACTGGCAGGAGGGGTGGGACTGGACGCTGTATGGACCGATCGTCCGTGCCGCCCTGGGCGGGCCGTATCCCTTGTTGTCCGCCAATCTGTCACCGAGCGAAGTCCGCCAAGCCTATCGTCAGCCGGTCAGCCCGCCCGGGCCGCGTTCCAATGCCCCAGCGGTAAAAGAGGCGCTGCTCGAGCAGGTGCGTGCCGGTCACTGCAACCTGTTGCCCCAGAGCCAACTACCGGCGATGCTCGCCGTCCAGCAGCAGCGCGACCGGCGCATCGCCGAGCGCCTGCTGGAGGCCCCGCAGCCTGGGCTGTTGTTCACCGGTAGCTACCACGCCCGCAAGGACCTCGGCGTGCCGTTGCATCTGGCCGACCTGGGGGCCGAAGGGCAGAGCAAGGTCCTGCTCCTGGCGGAGGTGGGGGAGCCGGTCGAGGTGGGCATGGCCGATTTCGTCTGGTACACCGCGGCGCTGCCCGAGCAGGACTACTGCGCCCAACTGCGTGAAGGTCACTGAATCGCAGGCAAAAAAAGACCCGGCAAAATGCCGGGTCAATAACCGTGATTAGCCTGATGAGGAGATAATCTGAGAGTCCGAACCAGGGAGCTTTCAGGTTACCCAACCAGTCTCGCGACCAGTTGTGATAATCATAACGATTCTCATTTCGCAGTCAATGCCTTTCGCCAATTTATTTTTCGTTCTTCTGTGTCGGGCACTTCGCATCGAGCTGCTGGTTCAAGGCTTGCTTGCGTTCGGCCGGCAGATCGTTCCAATGCATGTCCAGCAGGGCGCCTTCAATGGCGTACAACAACACCTTCGAAGCCCGGAACCCTCGCGTTCTCACCGCCTGGTACGCGCCCACGGCGCCCAGACGGCGAAGGTCCGAGGCACTGTGGATACCGACGGCGTGCAGCCACTGCGCGGAGGTCTTGCCAAGGTTTTTCAGATGCTGCAATTCATCGTTCATCGAGCCTCCTTGCGATGGCTGAACGGGTCGTGTGGATAAATCGCGAGCAGGTCAATGAGCAGTGTAGCGGGGGTTGTGAATAACGCGGCCTTTTGCCATCGGCGGCGACGGGATGCAGTACTTCCGCTGGATGGACACCCATAGGAGTTGGGGCGTGGGAGCGGGCTTGCCCCGCGATGGCGATCGATGGGCTGACGCTATCGCGGGGCAAGCCCGCTCCCACGTGTGTCCGTTCCCACACCGTTCGCGTGCGCAGCCTGGTGCAGGCCAGACGCTTACCCTTGGCGAGCGCTGCGATAACGCATCCGTGTCCCGAACTTCACCGACATCAGGATCTCGTCGGCGCTCAGCTCGGCCGGGAAGTACGTCCCAGAGATCTGCGCATGGGCGAGGCTCGCGCCTTCCAGGCCGTTGTCCCGCAGATCCAGCCCGCGCAGGTCGGCGGCGCGGAAGTAGGCATCGGTGAAATCGATGCCGCGCACATCCAGGGCGCGCAGGTCCAGGCCGCGAAAGTCGCCGCCGCGAAAATCGATGGCGGTATCCACAGGCTTCTCACGGTTGAAGGCGGCGATCTTCTCGTCGCGGACCAGGGCGTACAGGACGTTGTCCAGCTGACGGGGCTGATTCATGGCGGCGCCTCCTCCGTGGGGTGTGATGATATTGTAATGCCATCACTGGAGGGGCGCCGGACTTCAGGCGTGAACTGTCGACTGCTTCACGCCTGGCGGGTCAAAGGCCGGGCAGGCGTTGGCGAATCTGCTCGATCACCTTGTTCATGTTGTTGGCGTCCTGGGTGTCGACGCGGGTGCTTTGCGCCAGCTCTTCGGCATCCAGCGGGTCGCGGCTGGCTTGCTGGGCCTTGACCACTTCCAGGGTGGCATCCGAGGGGTCGATGGCTTCGGCCTGGCGCTGGGCCAGCCAGCTGGCGATCACTGCGTCGGGGGCGTGGCAGTCGAGAATCAGGAACGGCACGCCGGTCTCGCTGGCGACATGCGCCGCGGCCTTGCGCTGGTCATGCTTGAGGTAGGTGGCGTCGAGCACTACCGGGAAACCGGCGCGCAGGATGATCGCCGCCAGTTCATGCAGGCGCTGGTAGGTGGCGATGCTGGCCTGCTTGTCGTAGATGCCGGCTTCCAGATGGCCGGCATCGGCTGCCTGCTGCTTGCCGAACAGGCGCTTGCGCTCCACGTCCGAGCGCACCCGCACCGCGCCCAGTGCCTCGACCAGGCGCATCGCCACGTGGCTCTTGCCCACCGCCGAGACACCCTCGGTGATGGCCAGCAGGCGCGAGGGGATGGCGCTGTAGCTTTCGGCCAGGTTGGCATAGTTGCGGTAGGTGCGCAGGGTGGTGGCGCGCTGCACGCCATCGGCGTCGGGCGACAGGCTGAACAGGGCGACCTTGGCGCGTACCAGGGCGCGGTAGGCCTTGTAGAAATTCAGCAGCTCCAGGCCCTGGTAGTCACCGGTCAGTTCCAGGTACTGGCTGATGAAACGGCGCGAAAGGCACTTGAGGCCACGGTCTTCCAGGTCCATGGCCAGGAAGCCGATGTCGGCGTAGACGTCGGTCAGGCGGAACGGCTCGTTGAACTCGATGCAGTCGAAGATCACCACCTTGCCGTCGATCAGCGTGGCGTTGCCCAGGTGAATGTCGCCGTGGCATTCACGAATGAAACCATTGGTCTTGCGCGCCTCGAGCAGGTCGTGCAGGCGCTTGAAGCTGTCCTGGGCCCAGGCTTGCAGGTTGTCCAGCTGCTGCAGGTCGGCCTTGTCGGTGAGGAACGGGCGGATCTGCTCGAAGTTCTGCTCCACCGGCGCCATGACCGCGTCCGGAGTGCCCAGCGGATGCTCGACCGATACTTTCGGCGCCTGCAGGTGGAATTCGGCGATCTGCCGGGCCATCTGGTCGATGTGACCGGCGTTCAGCTCGCCGTTGGCCTGCAGGGTGCTGAGCATATGGCCCTGGGGGAACTGGCGCATCTTCAGCGCGTATTCGATGGCCGGGCCCTCGCCACCGATCTGTGGCGCCTCGACGCTGCCGGTGATCGGCAGCACCTCCAGGTACAGGCCTTCGGTCAGGCGCTGGTTCAGGCGCAGCTCTTCGTTACAAAAGTGTTCGCGCTGATCCAGGCTGGTGAAGTCGAGGAAGCCGAAGTTCATCGGCTTCTTGATCTTGTAGGCGAACTCGCCGGTGAGCAGGACCCAGGAGATGTGCGTCTCGATGAGCTGGAAGCCCGCGACCGGGTGCGGATAGAGGGCGGGGTTCTGCAGCGCGCTGATCAGGGCTTGGCTCACGGAGCATCCTTCATGGGTCAGGGAATTCGAATCGCACATTATGGTCAATGGTGCCGTCCCTGCAAACCGCCCAGGGGCGCCTGCCTCCCTTTTGCAAAGTGCGTATAATCCGCCGCCATGACTCGTACCCGAACTTCCCGTACCCCGAAAAAACGCCCGACCGGCCGCGCACGAGCCTGGCTGGGCTGGGCGCTCAAGCTCAGCCTGGTCGGCCTGGTGGTGATCGCCGGTTTCGCGATCTACCTCGACGCCACCGTCCAGGAGAAATTCTCCGGCAAGCGCTGGACCATCCCGGCCAAGGTGTATGCCCGGCCGCTGGAGCTGTTCGTCGGCCAGAAGCTGAGCCGCAACGACTTCCTCACCGAACTCGACGCGCTGGGCTACCGTCGCGAAAGCGCGGCCAACGGCCCGGGCGCGGCCTCGGTCAACGGCAACACGGTCGATCTCAATACCCGTGGCTTCCAGTTCTATGAGGGGATGGAGCCAGCGCAGTTCGTGCGCGTGCGTTTCTCCGGCGATTACGTCGCCGGTCTCAGTGGGGCCAACGGCGGCAAGCTCGATGTGGTGCGCCTGGAGCCGTTGATGATTGGCGGCATCTATCCGAAGAACCTCGAGGACCGCATCCTGATCAAGATCGATCAGGTGCCGCCTTACCTGCTGGAAACCCTGATCGCCACCGAAGACCGCGACTTCTACAGTCACTTCGGCGTCTCGCCCAAGTCCATCGCCCGGGCTGTGTGGGTCAACACCTCGTCCGGCGCCATGCGCCAGGGCGGCAGCACCTTGACCCAGCAGTTGGTGAAGAACTTCTTCCTGACCAACGAGCGCAGCCTCAGCCGCAAGCTGACCGAAGCGATGATGGCCGTGCTGCTCGAGCTGCACTACGACAAGCGCGAGATCCTCGAGGCGTATCTGAACGAAGTGTTCGTCGGCCAGGATGGTCAGCGCGCCGTGCATGGCTTCGGCCTGGCCAGCCAGTTCTTCTTCAGCCAGCCGCTGCAGGAACTCAAGCTGCACCAGATCGCCTTGCTGGTGGGCATGGTCAAGGGGCCGTCCTACTACAACCCGCGCCGTTATCCCGAGCGCGCCTTGCAGCGCCGCAACCTGGTGCTCGACCTGCTCGCCGAACAGGGCGTGGTCAGCCAGGAGGTGGTCGATGCGGCGAAGAAGATGCCGCTGGGCGTGACCAAGCGCGGCAGCCTGGCCGACAGCTCGTTCCCGGCTTTCCTCGACCTGGTCAAGCGCCAGCTGCGCCAGGACTACCGCGACGAAGACCTCACTGAAGAGGGGCTGCGCATCTTCACCAGTTTCGACCCGATCCTGCAGATGAAGGCCGAGACTGCCATGAGCGAGACCTTCAAGCGTCTGGCCGGGCGCAAGGGCGCCGATGAAGTCGAGTCGGCGATGGTGGTCACCAATCCCGAGACCGGCGAGGTGCAGGCGCTGATCGGCAGCCGTCAGTCGGGCTTCGCCGGCTTCAACCGGGCCATCGATGCGGTGCGCCCGATCGGCTCGCTGGTCAAGCCTGCGGTATACCTGACCGCGCTGGAGCAACCGAGCAAGTTCACCCTGACCACCTGGATGCAGGACGAGCCGTTCTCGGTCAAGGGCGCCGACGGCCAGGTGTGGCGTCCGCAGAACTACGACCGCCGCCCGCACGGCACCATCTACCTGTACCAGGGCCTGGCCAACTCCTACAACCTGTCGACCGCCAAGCTTGGCCTGGAAGTGGGTGTACCCAATGTGATCAAGACCATCGGTCGGCTGGGCGTGCAGGTCGACTGGCCGGCGTTCCCATCGATGCTGCTGGGCGCTGGCGGCATGTCGCCGATGCAGGTGGCGACCATGTACCAGACCATCGCCAACGGCGGCTTCAACACGCCGATGCGCGGTATTCGCAGCGTGCTCACCGCCGAAGGCGAGCCGCTCAAGCGCTATCCGTTCCAGATTCAGCAGACCTTCGATCCGGGGTCCATCTATCTGGTGCAGAACGCCATGCAGCGGGTGATGCGCGAAGGTACCGGGCGTTCGGTGTACAACGTATTGCCGGGCTCGCTGACCCTGGCCGGCAAGACCGGTACCAGCAACGATTCCCGTGACAGCTGGTTCTCCGGTTTCAGCCAGGACCTGCTGGCGGTGGTCTGGCTGGGCCGCGACGACAACGGCAAGACACCGTTCACCGGTGCCACCGGCGCGCTGCAGGTATGGACCAGCTTCATGAAGAAGGCCGACCCGCTGCCGTTGGACATGCCGCAGCCGGACAACGTGGTGCAGGCCTGGATAGATCCGTACAGCGGCCAGGGCTCCGACGGCAGCTGTCCGGGAGCGGTGCAGATGCCGTATATTCGCGGCAGTGAACCGGCCGCTGGCGCCACCTGTGGTGGCGAGCAGAACCCGGCCGAGTCGGTAATGGACTGGGTCAAGGGCTGGATGAATTGAGCACGAGCTTCTGAAGAGGGTGTGAAGTGAACAAGTGGTGGATACCTGCCCTGGCGGCAGTGAGCGTGCTGCACGGTTGTGCCAGCGTCCCGCGTGGCAACATTCCGGTGGTCGATTCGAGCACCCGGGTCTCCAACAGCGAGCGTGTCTCGGCCAATCGCACGGCGGCCTACCCGACCAGCGGCGGCAGCAGCCAGGCCCAGGTGTTGCCGGAAGACTCCGGCGTTACCGTGATGATCCCGCAGGGCACTGGCGGCGCGCCGATCCAGTCGTTCCCGGCGGGCAGCGGCCCGGCGCCGATCAGCACCGGCCCGATCACCCCGGGCCCGGTCAGCAGCGGGCCGATCACCACCAACCCCAACCCGATCGCCGACGAGCCGTTCGACATCGCGTCGATGAGCAAGCCTGCGCCGGTCACCAGCGCGCCGACCGGTATTCCGCGGGGCAACGTCGCCAGTGGTGGCCTGTCCGCCGACGAGCAGCTCGATGGCCCGGTGCTGGCCTTGCTGACCACCGCCCAGCAGCAGCAGGGCAGTGGCGACTTCAACGGCGCCGCGTCGAGCCTGGAGCGTGCCCAGCGTATCGCCCCGCGTGAGCCGCAAGTGCTGTTCCGTCTGGCCCAGGTGCGTCTGTCCCAGGGCGATGCGGCGCAGTCCGAGCAACTGGCCCGCCGTGCCCTGACCTACGCCAACGGCCGCCCCGACCTGCAGGCCCAGCTGTGGAACACCATCGCCCAGGCCCGCGAGAAGCAGGGTGACAGCGCCGGCGCCGCGCTGGCGCGGCAGAAGGCGCGGGTCAACCTGTGATGGAACAGCGCATCCTCGATATCGCCGACCACCTGCTGCTGATCGAGCGTGAACTCAAGGTCCAGGGCTGGTGGAGCGATCAGGCACCCAGTGCCGAGGCGCTGGCCAGCGTGGTGCCGTTCGCCGTCGACAGCATGGCTTTCGAGCAGTGGCTGCAGTGGATCTTCCTGCCGCGGATGAAAGTGATTCTCGAGCATGGCCAGCCGTTGCCCAATGCCTCCGGCATCCTGGTCATGGCCGAGACGGTTTTTGTCGACCGCCCGGAACAAAGCCGCGAGCTACGGCGGCTGTTGGCAGAATTCGACCAATTGATCAGCCCCTCCGCCTGATTTCTTCTCTTTTTCCTTCAAGGGCCGCAGATTGTGGCCCTTTTTTATGGAAATCTTCTTAAATCTGCTGCTGGTAACCTTTTTAGTGGTTGCAGTGATTCATCTTGCGGAAAAATTGGCAATAATTTTTCTTGACTTGTGCGCGCCGAATCACAAGAATCCAGATTCCGCTGTAGAGGGACTGCCAGAAGCAGACCCGCTAAGCAGATCATGAGGCGCACACCCGCGCCGACTTGTAACACCCCGCAACGCGTTACCTCGCGCTGGGTGGGAAGGCCCGCAACACACCAGGGCACTCCCAATACTTGCTCAGTCAGTGCTGACGTTCGCTCATGCTCTGCTTGGCAGTAAACCTATTAAGACCCGCTCAGTGAGGGCGGTATTCTGGCGTTTTAGAGGTGAACAACGTGGAGCTTTTATCTGGCGCTGAGATGGTCGTCCGCTTCTTGCGTGACGAAGGCGTTAAGCACATCTACGGGTACCCTGGTGGTGCTCTCCTTCATGTTTACGATGCCCTGTTCAAGGAACCGGAAGTCCAGCACATCCTGGTCCGTCACGAGCAGGCTGCCACCCATATGGCGGACGGTTACGCCCGTGCCACCGGCAAGGCCGGCGTGGTACTGGTGACTTCCGGCCCGGGCGCGACCAATGCCATCACCGGCATTGCCACCGCCTACATGGATTCCATTCCGATGGTCATCCTGTCTGGCCAGGTGCCCAGCACCATGGTCGGCACCGATGCGTTCCAGGAAACCGACATGATCGGTATCTCCCGGCCGATCGTGAAGCACAGCTTCATGATCAAGCACGCCTCGGAAATCCCCGAAGTCCTGAAAAAAGCCTTCTATCTTGCGCAATCCGGCCGTCCCGGCCCGGTGGTGGTCGATATTCCAAAAGATATGACCAACCCGGCCGAGAAGTTCGAGTACATCTACCCGAAAAAGGTCAAGCTGCGTTCGTATAGCCCGGCTGTTCGTGGGCACTCCGGGCAGATCCGCAAGGCGGCCGAGATGCTCCTGGCGGCCAAGCGCCCGATCGTCTACTCCGGCGGTGGCGTGATCCTCGGCGGTGGCTCCGAAGCCCTCACCGAAATCGCCAAGACGCTGAACCTGCCGGTCACCAACACCCTGATGGGCCTCGGTGGCTTCCCGGGTACCGATCGCCAGTTCCTCGGCATGCTCGGCATGCACGGCAGCTACACCGCCAACATGGCCATGCACCACGCCGACGTGATCTTCGCCGTCGGTGCGCGTTTCGACGACCGCGTGGTCAACGGCCCGGCCAAGTTCTGCCCGAACGCCAAGATCATCCACATCGACATCGACCCGGCGTCGATCTCCAAGATGATCAAGGCCGACGTGCCGATCGTCGGCCCGGTCGAGAGCGTGTTGAGCGAGATGCTCGCCATCCTCAAGGAAATCGGCGAGCAGCCCGACAAGGCGGCGCTGGATGCCTGGTGGAAGCAGATCGACGAATGGCGCGGCGAGGGTGCGCTGTTCCCTTACGACAAGGGCGACGGCAACATCATCAAGCCGCAGCAGGTGATCGAGACCCTGTGCGAAGTGACCCAGGGCGATGCCTTCGTCACCTCCGACGTGGGCCAGCACCAGATGTTCGCGGCGCAGTACTACCGCTTCAACAAGCCCAATCGCTGGATCAACTCCGGTGGCCTGGGCACCATGGGCTTCGGTTTCCCGGCGGCCATGGGCGTCAAGCTCAACTTCCCCGACCAGGACGTGGCCTGCGTCACCGGTGAAGGCAGCATCCAGATGAACATCCAGGAGCTGTCCACCTGCATGCAGTACGGTCTGCCGGTGAAAATCGTCAACCTGAACAACGGTGTGCTGGGCATGGTCCGCCAATGGCAGGACATGTCCTACAACGGTCGCCACTCGCACTCCTATGTCGAGTCGCTGCCGGACTTCGTCAAGCTGGCCGAAGCCTATGGTCACGTGGGCATTCGCATCACCAGCCTGAAAGACCTCAAGCCGAAACTGGAAGAGGCTTTCGCGATGAAGGATCGCCTGGTGTTCATCGACATCGCGGTCGACCGGACCGAGCACGTCTATCCGATGCAGATCAAGGACGGCTCGATGCGTGACATGTGGCTGAGCAAGACGGAGCGTACCTGATATGCGGCACATCATTTCCCTGCTGCTGGAAAACGAACCCGGTGCCTTGTCTCGCGTGGTCGGCCTGTTCTCCCAGCGCAACTACAACATTGAAAGCCTGACCGTGGCGCCGACCGAAGACCCGACCCTGTCGCGTCTGACGCTGACCACCGTTGGCCATGACGAAGTGATCGAGCAGATCACCAAGAACCTCAACAAGCTGGTCGAAGTGGTCAAGCTTGTCGACCTGTCGGAAAGCGCTCACATCGAGCGTGAACTGATGCTGGTCAAGGTCAAGGCCACCGGGGCCCAGCGCGCCGAGATCAAGCGCACCACGGATATCTTCCGTGGCCAGATCGTCGACGTGACCGCCAGCGTGTACACCGTGCAGCTGAGCGGCACCAGCGACAAACTGGACAGCTTCATCCAGGCCATCGGCACCGCATCGATTCTCGAAACCGTGCGCAGTGGCGTCACCGGCATTGCCCGTGGCGACAAAGTGCTCAGCATCTAACTTCAAAAACTAGCGATGGCTCCGCTGGGGCCGAGATATAACAGGGGTATTTCATGAAAGTTTTCTACGATAAAGACTGCGACCTTTCCATCATCCAGGGCAAGAAAGTCGCCATCATCGGCTACGGTTCGCAGGGTCACGCCCAGGCGTGCAACCTGAAGGACTCCGGTGTGGACGTTACCGTCGGTCTGCGTAAAGGTTCGGCTACCGTTGCCAAGGCAGAGGCTCACGGCCTGAAAGTGGCTGACGTGGCTACCGCTGTCGCCGCTGCCGACCTGGTCATGATCCTTACTCCTGACGAGTTCCAGGGCCAGCTGTACAAGAACGAGATCGAGCCGAACATCAAGAAGGGCGCCACCCTGGCCTTCTCCCACGGTTTCTCGATCCACTACAACCAGGTCGTTCCGCGTGCCGACCTCGACGTGATCATGATCGCGCCGAAGGCACCGGGCCACACCGTGCGCTCCGAGTTCGTCAAGGGCGGCGGCATCCCTGACCTGATCGCCATCTACCAGGACGCCTCGGGCAACGCCAAGAACGTCGCCCTGTCCTACGCCGCTGGCGTCGGTGGTGGCCGTACCGGCATCATCGAGACCACCTTCAAGGACGAGACCGAAACCGACCTGTTCGGTGAGCAGGCCGTTCTGTGCGGCGGTACCGTCGAGCTGGTCAAGGCCGGTTTCGAAACCCTGGTCGAAGCCGGCTACGCCCCGGAGATGGCCTACTTCGAGTGCCTGCACGAGCTGAAGCTGATCGTCGACCTCATGTACGAAGGCGGTATCGCCAACATGAACTACTCGATCTCCAACAACGCCGAGTACGGTGAATACGTCACCGGCCCTGAAGTCATCAACGAAGAGTCCCGCAAGGCCATGCGCAATGCGCTCAAGCGCATCCAGGACGGCGAGTACGCGAAGATGTTCATCAGCGAAGGCGCCACCAACTATCCTTCGATGACCGCCAAGCGTCGCAACAACGCCGCCCACGGCATCGAGATCATCGGCGAGCAACTGCGCTCGATGATGCCGTGGATCTCGGCCAACAAGATCGTCGACAAGACCAAGAACTAAGGTCCTGCTTCGATAAATGAAAAACGCGGCTTCGGCCGCGTTTTTTCGTTTGCGCGGTCAGCTTCTGGTATAAAGCGACCAGTGGCTCGCAGTTAGATCCGTTTTTCCGAGCCCGTGTCGAACATATTCCAACCTGTTGCAAGGTACATTTCATGAGCGAACGTCCCGAAGAGCCGAACAAGCCCTCCGACGCCGAAAGCCTGCTACCTATCGATGAACACGTCGAAGAAGGCCACGACGCCGAAGGGCGCAAGGTCCGTCACCGCGGCATCTACCTGCTGCCCAACCTGTTCACCACCGCGAACCTGTTCGCCGGCTTCTATTCCATCATCAGTTCGATGAGCGCGCAGAGCGCCCTGAGCGCCGGTGACCCGCGCGAGGCGAGCAAGTATTTCGCCTTTGCCGCCATCGCGATCTTCGTCGCCATGATCCTCGACAGCCTCGATGGTCGTGTCGCGCGAATGACCAACACGCAGAGCGCCTTCGGCGCCGAGTACGATTCGCTGTCGGACATGGTCGCCTTCGGCGTGGCCCCGGCATTGCTGGCCTTCGGCTGGGCACTGGGCGACATGGGCAAGGTCGGCTGGATGGTCGCCTTCATCTATGTGGCGGGTGCGGCGCTGCGTCTGGCGCGTTTCAACACCCAGGTCGGCACCGCCGACAAACGCTACTTCATCGGTCTGGCCAGCCCGGCGGCGGCAGGCGTGGTGGCTGGTACCGTGTGGGCTTTCAGCGACTACGGCATCCAAGGCTCCAAGCTGTCGTTCCTGGTAGCGCTGCTGGTGGCCGCGGCAGGCATGCTGATGGTCAGCAATATCAAGTACAACAGCTTCAAAGAACTGGATCTCAAGGGGCGCGTGCCCTTTGTCGCGATCCTGGCCGTGGTGCTGGTGTTCGCCGTGGTGTTCAGCGATCCACCGCGCATTCTGCTGCTGATCTTCCTCGGTTACGCGATCTCCGGCCCCGTGCAGTACCTGCTGCGCGTCCGTCGTCGCAAAAGCTGAAAGATTTAATCGCGGAATAACCTGCCGGCTCCATAGTCTTACGGGTACATCAGTTGCCCGTACTGTGGAGCCGCCATGCTCATCAAGCTTCCCCGATCCTCCGAGTGCAAGTCATCGGAGATCACCCCCGAACAGATCTACCTTTCCCGTCGTCACATGCTTGGTGGAACCCTTGCAGGGCTGGCCCTGGGCGCGCTGCCGCGAATGGGTGTCGCCGCCGAGGCGCCGCGCTATGCCGATGTCGTCCCCGGCAAGGCGCCTGCGTGGTTTGCCGACAAGCTTGCCGCGGCGCGCTGGCAGGCGGTGACCGTGCAGGGCGAGGCGATCACGCCGTTCAAGGACGCTACCCATTACAACAACTTCTATGAGTTCGGGCCCGACAAGGGTGATCCGGCGGCCAATGCCGGGTCGCTGAAGACCGAGCCCTGGAGTCTGGTGGTCGATGGCGAGGTGGCCAAGCCCGGGCGCTATGCGCTGGAGGACTTCGTCAAGCCATACCAGCTGGAGGAACGTATCTATCGACTGCGCTGTGTCGAAGCCTGGTCGATGGTCATTCCGTGGCTGGGTTTCCCGCTGGCGGAGGTGCTCAAGCAGGTCGAGCCGACTTCGAAGGCGCGCTATATCCGTTTCGAGACCCTGCAGGATCCGAAGAGCATGCCGGGGCAGCGTTCCGGGTTCGCCTTGATCGACTGGCCCTACGTGGAGGGGCTGCGACTGGACGAGGCGATGAATCCGCTGGCGATCCTGGCAGTGGGCATGTATGGCCGCGAGCTGGCCAACCAGAACGGCGCGCCGTTGCGCCTCGTGGTGCCGTGGAAGTATGGCTTCAAGAGCATCAAGTCGATCGTGCGCATCAGTCTGGTAGCGGAGCAGCCGCACACCACCTGGCAGGGATTGGCGCCGGATGAGTATGGCTTCTATGCCAACGTCAATCCGGCGGTCGATCACCCGCGCTGGACCCAGGCTCGGGAGCGGCGGCTGCCCAGCGGCCTGTTCAGTCCCAATGTGCGCGATACATTGATGTTCAATGGCTATACCGATGAAGTGGCGTCGTTGTACAGCGGCCTCGACCTGCGGAAGAACTACTGATGCGTTATCCCTGGTTGCGCCTGGCGATCTTCGTCGCAGGTTGTCTGTTTCCGGCCTGGTGGCTGTACGAGGCACTGATGGGGTTGCTCGACCCGGACCCGGGGAAGATCCTCATGGATCGTCTTGGCCTGGGGGCGCTGGTGTTTCTGTTGATTACTCTGAGCATGACGCCCTTGCAGCGGTTGAGCGGCTGGTCAGGGTGGATCGTGGTGCGTCGGCAACTGGGGTTGTGGTGCTTTGCTTATATAGTGCTGCACTTGATGGCCTACCTGGTGTTCATCCTTGGTCTGGACTGGGGGCAGTTCACTGTGGAGTTGCGCAAGCGGCCCTACATCATTGTGGGTGCGCTCGGCTTTCTGGGGTTGCTGGCGTTGGCGGTCACGTCCAATCGCTATAGCCAGCGGCGATTGGGCGCGCGCTGGAAGAAGCTGCATCGGCTCGTCTATGTGATTCTCGGGTTGGGATTGCTGCACTTTTTGTGGATCGTGCGTTCGGATCTGAAGGAGTGGGCGATCTATGCCGGGATTGGTGGGGTGTTGTTGGTGTTGAGGATTCCGTCTGTGTGGCGGCGGGTACCGAGGTTGGTGGGCCGGGGGAGAGCGGTTTGAGGAGAGGGGCGGGTTGGGCCTGTCTTGAGGATGGTGCTGTGTCTCAGAGGTGTTCGCCGAGGGTTCTCCGGCGCCTGTGAGATCGAGCGCCGCT
>NZ_JAOCDM010000081.1 GCF_029840925.1 Pseudomonas sp. GD03858 | reverse complement strand
GGGGCCGCTGCGCGGCCCTTTCGCGGCACAAGGCCGCTCCTACACGGTCACAGACACCATTTCCATGTACAAGACCCTCGAAGCCCACATCCGCCAGCAGGTCGCCCCCGCCGCCCTGCGCGCCGAGTTCCGCCAGCACGAATTCGAGGCCATGCGCCGCTTCTGCCTGCTGATCTTCTGCATCGGCATTGCCATCTGGCTGATTTTCGACCTGATCGTCAGCTACCTCGGCGGCCAGGGTTTCACCTGGCTGTCGGGGGTGTTCATCGCCCTGCTGTGCAGCCTCTGCGTGGTCCTGGGCTTCACCCGCAAGAGCCAGCATTTCGACGTGCTCAACCTGTTGTTCGTGGCAGTGATCACCCTGGCCATGCGCCTGGTGATCGAGGGCATTCCGATCGTCCTGCGTCCGCTGTGGCTGGTGCTCGGCGCCTCGACGGTGCTCTATGCCGTCTCGGTACTGCCGGTCCGACGCTGGTCGTTCTTCTGTGCCCTTGGCATCAGTTGGATCATGCTCAACCCGTTCCTGCACACCCACATCGATGCCCTGGAGTTCGAGGGCGCGATGCTGATCAGCTACGCGGTGTTCCTCAGTGGCCTGGTGATCTACAGCTACCTGCGCATCCGCCAGGCCAAGCTGCACAACTTCTACCTGACCAAGGTGCTGCTGGAGCAGGCCTACATCGACGCCCTGACCGAAATCCCCAACCGCCGCTCGTTCATGGCCAAGGCCGAGAAGCAACTGCGCCAGGCGGACGCCGGGCAGTTCCTGGCGATGATCGATATCGACAACTTCAAGCAGGTCAACGACCGCTTCGGTCACGACGTAGGTGATGAAGTGCTCAAGCGTGTGGCGGCGCATATCAAGGCGGCGATGATCGGGCATGAGATCGCCCGGCTGGGCGGCGAGGAGTTCGCGATCTTCTTCCAGGGGCTGGACGAGGCCGGCGCCGAACGGCAGGTCGCGGCGCTGTGTCAGCGAGTGCGCGAGGACCTGTCTGCGCATCCGGTGACCATCAGCATCGGCCTGGCCCGGATCGCCGGTGGAGATACCCTGAGCATGGCGCTGATCAGGGCGGACCAGGCGTTGTACGAGGCCAAGCACACGGGCAAGGACCGATTCGTGATCTGGTCGACAAGCCTGTCTGGACAATGAACATCCTGGGAGCAACTGTCTTCAAGCCGGGCCATCCATTGCGTCGCTTGCTTCGCGGGTAAACCCGCTCCCACAGGAACAGCACATGACTTGAAGTCAGCGTGGCCGCTGTGGGAGCGGGCTTGCCCCGCGATGAGGCCGGCCCAGGCGCTGCATCAACCTGCGGGCAGGCGAATCCTGAACTGCGCCCCACCCAACGCCGACTGCGCCACCGTCAGCGTCCCGCCCTGCCCTTCGATGGCACGCCGGCTGATCGCCAATCCCAGTCCGAATCCACCGGTATTGCGATCACGGCTACGATCCAGACGGTAGAACGGCTGGAAGATCCGCTCACGCTCCTCGGTCGGAATGCCGATGCCGTCGTCCTCCACGGTCACCAGGCAGGCGCCATCCTCTTCCAGGCGCAGGCGCAGCAGCAGGCTCTCGTCGCAGTAGCGCATGGCATTGCGCACCAGGTTCTGCACCGCGCGGGCGGTCAGCCGTGGATCGAGGACAAAACGTGGCAGGTCGGTTTCACAGCGCACCTCCCAGCGGATGCCACGGTTGTCGAGTTCTTCGGCAAAGCCGCCAAGCACGCTGTCCACCAGTTCCAACAACGACACCTCGACCCGCTCGCGAGCCTGGTCGGCGCTTTCCAGACGGCTGTAGGACAGCAGCTCGAGTACCAGTTCGTCCAGTTCGCGCACATGGCCGACCAGCCCCAGCAGGCGCTTGCGGCTGGCCGGGGGCACCTCGTCGAACAACAGCACCAGGCCGAAATCCAGGCGTGTCAGTGGCGTGCGCAATTCGTGGGAGACCGCATTGAGCAATTCGCGCTGCTGGTTGACGTGACGCTCCAGGTCGCTGGCCATGGTGTCGAACACCCCCGCCAATTCGCCGATGTTCGAACGTGGCGAGATATGCGTGCGTTCCGACATCTCCCCGCGCCCCAGGCGCCGGGCGGTATCCTTCAGGCGCTCCAGGTCGCGCCAGTGCGGCCAGACCCACAGCAGCAGACAGCCGAGCATGGCCGCGCCGATCAGCACCGTCACGCCCCAGGACAGCACGTTGATGTCCAAGGGATCGTCCGGCGAATGCAGGCGCACCAGCCAGTCCTTGTCCAGTGGTGCCAGCACAGTTTCGTAGTAACCCCAGTCGGCCATGCGCACGGCATACAGGCCCTTGGCGAAACGCGCCTGCTCGTCAGCGTCCAGGCCCGCTTCGTCGGTGCGCAGCAAGCGCACTTCGAGTGGCGCGAACGCAGCGGCCAGGTCCTTTTCCACCGCTGGCCACTGCTCTCGCGGGGCCTGCTGGAACTGGCGCACGATCAGGGTCTGCACGCCCTTGGCCTGTTCGAGGTTGTAGGCCATGAAGCGCTCATGGAACAGCCCGACGATGGTGTCAGGGATCAGCGCGATCGCCCCGGCATAGGCGACGATGATCACCAGGTACAGCCGCACCAGGATCTTGAGCATGGCCTGTCAGTACTCCCACTCGACCCGGCTGAACAGATACCCCTTGCCCCACACGGTCTTGATTTTGCGCGCCTCGCCGGCGCTGTCGTCGAAGCGCCGGCGCAGCTTGGAGATGGCCACGTCCACCGAGCGGTCGGTGCCGTTGAACTCGATGCCGCGCAACTGCTGGAGAATCCGGTCGCGGCTCATCACCTCGCCGGCGTTGCGCGCCAGCACCACCAGCAGGTTGTACTCACCGCTGGACAGCTCGACTTCCTCGCCCCGCCAGCTGACCGTGCGCTCGGCCAGGTCGATGCGCAGGCCGCCGATCTGGATCAAGTCGCTGTCCAGGCGCGGTTCGTTGACGCTGCTGCGGCGCAGCAGGGTGCGCACCCGCGCCAGCAGCACGCGGGGCTCGCAGGGCTTGGTGACGTAGTCGTCGGCGCCCATTTCCAGCCCCAGCACCTGATCGTGGCTGTCATCGCGCGCCGTCAGCATCAGGATCGGCAGGCCCTGCGACTCCTGGCGCAGCAGGCGGCACACCTGCAGGCCGTCCAGCCCCGGAA
This sequence comes from Pseudomonas sp. GD03858, assembly GCF_029840925.1. GTDB lineage: Bacteria > Pseudomonadota > Gammaproteobacteria > Pseudomonadales > Pseudomonadaceae > Aquipseudomonas. The sequence continues at coordinate 22,084 of NZ_JAOCDM010000081.1, read as the reverse complement.
GCATCAGGTCGAGAATCACCAGGTCCGGTTTCTGTCGTCGAAACTCGTCGAGCACATGGTCGCCCCGGGCAATCACCCGGACATGGAAATCGTTGCGTTGCAGGTAGCTGGCAATCAGCTCGGACAGCGCGCTGTCGTCTTCGACCAGGAGAATGTTCGGCATAAGGGTGTTTGAACAGAAAGTGAAGTGAGGCAGGATATAGAATCCTGCGCCGGGCACCGTCGCTCGTTCACACTTTTTCACATACGCCCTACACAGCTTCACAGCGAGTGCGCGAACGGCTGCCTTAGCATACGCTCGATCAATTCCGGAAGATCCGTATGTCCACTTTCCGCACTCCGCGCCTGCGCCCCGTGGCGCTGCTGGCGCTGTCCCTTGTCCTGGCCGGCTGCAATGACGCCACCGAACAGGAAGAACAGGCCCCTGCCCCCCAGGTACGGGTCGAAACCCTGGCCGAGCAGCCACTGGCGATCAGCACCGAGCTCAGCGGCCGCATCCTCGCCCCGCGCACCGCCGAGGTCCGCGCCCGGGTCGCCGGCGTGGTGCTCAAGCGCGTGTACCGCGAAGGCAGCGACGTGAAGCAGGGCGATGTCTTGTTCCTCATCGACCCGGCGCCGTTCAAGGCTGACTTCGACAGCGCCCGCGCCACCCTGGCCAAGGCCGAGGCGACCCTGTACCAGGCGCGCCTGCAAGAGCAGCGCTACCGCGAGCTGGTCGACGACAAGGCGGTCAGCCGCCAGGAGTACGACAATGCCCGCGCCGCCTTCCTCCAGGCCGATGCCGCCGTCGCCGAGGCGAAGGCCGCGTTGGAGCGCGCACGCCTGAACCTGGGCTATGCCACCGTCACCGCGCCGATTTCCGGGCGCATTGGCCGCGCGCTGGTGACCGAAGGGGCCTTGGTCGGCCAGAGCGAGACCACGCCACTGGCGACTATCCAGCAACTGAATCCGATCCATGCCGATGTCACCCAGTCGACCCGCGAGCTCAACGCCCTGCGCCGCTCGATGCGCGCCGGCGAGCTGCAGCGCGTGGGCCAGGACCAGGTCAAGGCCACGCTGATCCAGGACGACGGCAGCGCCTATCCGTTGGCCGGCAAGCTGCTGTTCTCCGACATCAGCGTCGACCCGAGCACCAACCAGATCACCCTGCGCAGCGAGTTCCCCAACCCCGACCTCGATTTGCTGCCTGGCAGCTATGTGCGCGTGCGCCTGGAACAGGCCGTGCAGCCCAAGGGCATCAGCGTGCCGCAGCGCGCCATCCTGCGCGACAGCGCCGGCGTGCCCAAGGTGCTGGTGGTCGACCAGCAAGACCGCGTCAGCGAACGCCCGGTGACCCTGGGCAGCGCCCAGGCCGATCGCTGGATCGTCAGCGAGGGCCTGGCGCCCGGCGAGCGCGTGGTGGTCGAGGGCCTGCAACACGTCAAGGCCGGCGACCAGGTGCAGGTAGACGAGCAACCGGGGGCCGCCGCGGTCGCCCAACACAACGGCCAGTGAGGGCCTGATCCATGCCGCAGTTCTTCATCGACCGCCCGGTGTTCGCCTGGGTGGTCGCCCTGTTCATCCTCCTGGTCGGCGCCCTGGCCATCCCGCAGCTGCCGGTGGCCCAGTACCCCGACGTGGCGCCGCCGCAGGTGGAAATCTACGCCGTCTACCCAGGCGCCTCGGCGGCGACCATGGACGAAAGCGTGGTCAGCATCATCGAGCAGGAGCTCAATGGCGCCGACAACCTGCTGTATTTCGAATCGCAGAGCAGCCTGGGCAGCGCCACCATCACGGCCAGCTTCCAGCCCGGCACCAACCCGGACCTGGCCCAGGTCGACGTGCAGAACCGCCTCAAGGTGATCGAGTCGCGCCTGCCGCGCCCAGTCACGCAGCAAGGCTTGCAGGTAGAAAAGGTGTCCACCGGTTTCCTGCTGCTGGCCACCCTCACCTCCGAGGACGGCAGCCTCGACGAGATCGCCCTGTCGGATATCCTCGCGCGCAACGTGATGAACGAGATCCGCCGCATCAAGGGCGTCGGCAAGGCCCAGCTGTATGGCTCGGAGCGCGCCATGCGCATCTGGATCGATCCGGCCAAGCTGGTCGGTTTCAACCTCACGCCCAACGACGTGGCCGAGGCCATCGCCGCGCAGAACGCCCAGGTGGCGCCGGGCAGCATCGGCGACCTGCCGAGCCGGCCGACCCAGGAAATCACCGCCAACGTGGTGGTCAAGGGGCAACTGAGCACGCCCGAGGAGTTCGCCGCCATCGTCCTGCGCGCCAACGCCGATGGCTCGGCGGTCACCGTCGGCGACGTCGCCCGGGTGGAGATCGGTGCCCAGGAATACCAGTACGGCACCCGCCTGAACGGCAAGGCCACCAGCGCCTTCAGCGTCAAGCTGTCGCCGGGCGCCAACGCCATGGAGACCGCCAGCCTGGTCAAGGCCAAGCTCGACGAGCTGTCGCGCTACTTCCCGGCCGGGGTGAAGTACGACATCCCCTACGACACCTCGCCATTCGTCAAGGTCTCGATCAAGCAGGTGATCAACACCCTGTTCGAAGCCATGGTGCTGGTGTTCGCGGTGATGTTCCTGTTCCTGCAGAACCTACGCTACACCCTGATCCCGACCCTGGTGGTGCCGGTCGCGCTGATGGGCACCTTCGCGGTGATGAACGCGCTGGGCTTCTCGGTCAACGTGCTGACGCTGTTCGGCATGGTGCTGGCCATCGGCATCCTGGTGGACGACGCCATCGTCGTGGTGGAGAACGTCGAGCGGATCATGGCCGAGGAAGGCCTGCCCCCCAAGGCGGCCACGCGCAAGGCCATGGGCCAGATCAGCGGCGCCATCGTCGGCATCACCCTGGTGCTAGTCGCGGTATTCCTGCCGATGGCCTTCATGAAGGGCTCGGTGGGCGTCATCTACCAGCAGTTCTCGGTGTCGATGGCGGTGTCGATCCTGTTCTCGGCGTTCCTCGCCCTGAGCCTGACCCCCGCCCTGTGCGCCACCCTGCTCAAGCCGCTGGAAAAGGGCGAGCACCACGAGCGCAAGGGCTTCTTCGGCTGGTTCAACCGGCGCTTCGAGGGCATGAGCAACGGCTACCAGCGCTGGGTCGGCCACGCCCTGGCGCGCAGCGGCCGCTACCTGCTGGTGTACGCCGCGCTGGTCGGCGCGCTGGTCTATGGCTTCAGCCAGCTGCCCACCGCGTTCCTGCCCACCGAGGACCAGGGCTACACCATCACCGACATCCAGCTGCCGCCCGGCGCCAGCCAGGCCCGTACCATCGAGGTGGCCAAGCAGATCGAGGCGCACAACGGCCAGGAGCCGGGCGTGGCCAACACCACGCTGATCCTCGGCTTCAGCTTCTCGGGCAGCGGGCAGAACGCGGCGCTGGCCTTCACCACGCTCAAGGACTGGTCCGAACGTGGCCATGACGACAGCGCGCAGTCCATCGCCGACCGCGCCACGCTGGCCTTCACCCAGCTCAAGGACGCCATCGCCTACGCGGTGCTGCCGCCGCCGGTGGACGGCCTGGGCGAATCGACCGGCTTCGAGTTCCGCCTGCAGGACCGTGGCGGCATGGGCTACAGCGAGTTGATGCAGGCCCGCGACCAGCTCCTGGATGAGGCACGCAAGAGCAAGGTGCTGGTCAACGTGCGCGAGGCCTCGCTGGCCGAAAGTCCGCAGGTGGAGCTGGAGGTGGATCGTCGCCAGGCCAACGCCCTGGGCGTGTCGTTCGCCGACATCGGCGCGGTGCTCGACACGGCGGTGGGCTCGAACTACGTCAACGACTTCCCCAACCAGGGCCGCATGCAGCGGGTGGTGGTGCAGGCCGAAGGCGACCAGCGCAGCCAGATCGAGGATCTGCTGAAGATCCACGTGCGCAACGCCAGCGGCAAGATGGTGCCGCTGGGCGCCTTCGTCAGCGCCCACTGGCAGAGCGGTCCGGTGCAGTTGACCCGCTACAACGGCTACCCGGCGGTGTCGATCTCCGGCGAGCCGGCGCCCGGCTTCAGCTCCGGCGAGGCCATGGCCGAGATCGAGCGCATCGTGGCCCGGCTGCCGGCTGGCAGTGGCCTCGAATGGACTGGCCTGTCGCTGCAGGAGCGGCTGTCCGGCAGCCAGGCGCCGCTGCTGATGGCGCTGTCGCTGCTGGTGGTGTTCCTGTGCCTGGCGGCGCTGTACGAGAGCTGGTCGATCCCCACCGCGGTGCTGCTGGTGGTGCCGCTGGGCGTGCTTGGCGCGGTGCTGGCCGTGACGCTGCGCGGGCTGCCCAACGACGTGTTCTTCAAGGTTGGCCTGATCACCTTGATCGGCCTGTCGGCGAAGAACGCCATCCTGATCATCGAGTTCGCCAAGGACCTGGTGGACCAGGGCGTCGATGCGGCGGACGCCGCGATCCAGGCCGCACGCCTGCGCCTGCGCCCGATCGTGATGACCTCGCTGGCCTTCATCCTCGGCGTGGTGCCCCTGGCCATCGCCAGCGGCGCCAGCTCGGCCAGCCAGCAGGCGATCGGTACCGGGGTGATCGGCGGCATGCTCAGCGCCACCTTCGCCGTGGTGTTCGTGCCGGTGTTCTTCGTCGTGGTGATGCGCCTGGCCCGGCGCGGCAAGGCCAGGGCCGCTGACGTAGCGCTGAGCGATACCTGACTGGACAAGCCCCGCGGTACATGGGAGGGTTCCCGGCATCGACTGCCCGGAACCCTTTTTCATGCCTGCCACCCTCCCCCCCTGCTCCATCCTCATCCTCGCCGGTGGCCGTGGCCAGCGCATGGGCGGCCGCGACAAGGGCCTGGTGGCCTGGCGCGGCGAGCCGCTGGTGGCCCATGTGCAGCGCGCCGTGCGGGCGCTCAGCGATGACCTGGTGATTTCCTGCAACCGCAACCAGGCGGCCTATACGGCGTATGCCGACCAGATCGTCGGCGATGCCGAAGCGGACTTTCCCGGCCCGCTGGCCGGGGTGATCAGCGGGCTCAAGGTGGCGCGGCATGAATGGGTGGTGCTGCTGGCCTGCGATGCGCCGAGGATCGACCGGGTACTGATCGAGGATCTGCTGGCGTTGGCGGTGCGTCATGACAGCGCGGCCATGGTCCGCCAGGGCGGCTACTGGCAGCCGATGTTCAGCGTGCTGCCGCGGCGGCTGTTGCCGCTGCTGGAACAAGCCTGGCAGGCAGGGGAGCGGAGTTTGCAGAAGGCCTTGCTGCAGGCCAGTGTCCAGGGGCTGGAGTGTGCCGAGGACGATGGGCGCTTGAGTAACTTCAACAGCCCGGATCTGCTGCAGGATTAACTACACCACGATCTCTGTAGGAGCGGCCTTGTGTCGCGAAAGGGCCGCGTAGCGGCCCCGGCAATATTCGCCTTGCCACGAGATCCTGGGGCTGCTGTGCAGCCCTTTCGCGACACAAGGCCGCTCCTACAGAGATCGTGTAAAACCCCAAAAAAAGCCCCAGGGTAAACATCCCCTGGGGCCAAGCGGTTGGATTCCCCAACCAAAGGAGTCTTTCAGCCCTTGTCCGGCCAGCCGCCGCCCAGGGCGCGGAACAGATCGACCAGGGCCAGTTGGCGCTGGGTGCTGGCCTCGATGAAGGCCGCTTCGTTGACATAACTGCTGCGCTGCGCGTCCAGGTAGCGCAGGTGGTTGTCCACCCCGCCCTCATAGCGCGCCTTGGCCAGGGCCACGGTCGCCCGGCTGGTATCGGCCAGGGCCCGCCGCGCGGCCTCCTCGCGGCGCAGCGTGTCGGTAGCGGCCAAGGCATCGGCGACTTCGCGGAAGGCGGTCTGGATCGTGCCTTCATATGCCGCTACCGCCGAGTCCTTGCGCGCCTCGGCCAGGCTCAGCCCGGCCTTGTTACGCCCGGCGTCGAACAGCGGCAACGACAGCTGCGGCATGAAGCTCCAGCTGCGCGAACCGCCATCGAACAACCCTGACATCTGCGCACTGGAGGTGCCGAAGCTGCCGGTCAGGCTGATCCGCGGGAAGAACGCCGCCCGCGCCGCGCCGATATCGGCGTTGCGCGCCCGCAGCCGGTGCTCGGCGGCAAGAATGTCTGGCCGACGTTCGATCAGCGCCGATGGCGCGCCCGGGGTAATGTCCTGCAGCACCATCGGCTCGGCCAGACGCTCGCCTGGAATCGCCTTGGCCGCGTCGGCACTGCCCAGCAGCAAGACCAAGGCGTTGTAAGCCTGGCGCTGCTGGCGCACGGTGGCTTCGAGCTCGGCGCGAGATTGCTCGACCAGCCCCAACGCTTCCTGGTGATCCAGTGCGGTGGCGGTGCCGGCAGCGCGACGCTGCCCGACCAGGGCCAGGGAATCCTCGCGGCTGGACAGGGTCTGGCGGGTCAACGCCAGGCGCCGCTCGGCGCCATCCAGCGTCAGGTAGGCCTGGCTGACTTCGGCGATCAAGGCGATACGCGCCGCTCGCCCGGCCTCTTCACTGGCCAGGTACTGCTGCAGGGCCGCATCGCTCAGGTTCTTGACCCGACCGAACAGATCCAGCTCGTACTCCGGCAACGACAAGCCCACCTGGTAGGTGCTGCTCACACCCTCGCGGCCATTGCTCGACAGCTGCGCCGGCAAGTGCTGGCGATTGCCGGAGGCAGCGGCATTCAAGCCCGGCACCCGGTCGGCGCGCTGGATGCGGTACTGCGCGCGGGCCTGCTCGATGTCCAGCAGGGTCTGGCGCAGCGAGCGGTTGTTGTCCAGCGCGGTGCCGACCAACTGGCGCAGCGTCGGGTCGACGATGAACGCCTGCCAGTCCAGCTGCTCCACCGCCTTGCCGTGATGGCCGGCGGCGTCGCCCCACCCGGTCGCCACCGGCGCCTCGGGGCGCTGGTAGGTCGGCGCCAGGGAGCAGCCGGCCAGCGTGACGGCCAGCACGAACGGGATTGCAAGATTGCGCATGAGCATCACTTCGTCACCTCGACAGCATGCTGCACAGGGGCCGGTTTGCGCTTGAGCAGCGACAGCACCCAGACGAAACAGATCGGCACGAACACCACGCCCAGCAGGGTCGCGCTGAGCATGCCGCCGATCACCCCGGTGCCGATGGCGCGCTGGCTGGCGGCGCCGGCGCCGCTGGCGATGGCCAGGGGTACCACACCGAGGATGAAGGCCATGGAGGTCATCACGATCGGACGAAAACGCAGGCGCGCGGCTTCGATGGCGGCGTCACGCAGGCTATGGCCCTTCTCCCACAGTTCCTTGGCGAACTCGACGATGAGGATGGCGTTCTTCGCCGCCAGGCCGATGATGGTGATCAGGCCGACCTTGAAGTACACATCGTTGGGCATGCCGGTGAGCATCACCGCCCACACCGCGCCCAGGGCGCCGATCGGCACGATCAGCATCACCGTCAGCGGGATCGCCCAGCTTTCGTACAGCGCCACCAGCAACAGGAACACCACCAGGATGGCCAGGCCGAACAGCCCCGCGGCCTGGCCGCTGGAAACCTTTTCCTGGTAGGAAAGACCGGTCCAGGCATAGCCGATGCCCGGCGGCAGCTCGCTGACCAGGCGCTCCATCTCGGCCATCGCCTGGCCGGTGCTGTGCCCGGGCGCGGCGTCACCGGCGATGCGGATCGACGGATAGCCGTTGTAGCGCACCAGCTGCACCGGGCCTTCCTCCCAGCGGGTGGTGACGAAGGCGCTGAACGGCACCTGCTCGCCATTGGCGTTGGGCGCGTACAGGCGCAGCACGCTTTCCGGGGTCATGCGCTCGCCCTGCTCGGCCTGCACCACCACGCGCTGCTGGCGCCCGGCGTTGGTGAAATCGTTGATCACCGCCGAACCGAAGGCGGTGGCCAGGGTGCTGTTGATGGCCTCGAAATTCACCCCCAGGGCGCGAGCTTTCTCGCGGTCGATCTGCACACGCAGCTGCGGCGCCTCGGCCAGGCCTTCCATCATCGCGTAGAGGATCACCGGGTTGCCGTTGGCACGGGCCAGCAACTGGTCGCGTGCCGCCAGCAGCGCCTCGCGGCCCAAGCCGCCACGGTCCATCAGGCGCAGGGCGAAACCACCTGAGTTGCCCAGTCCATCGATCGGTGGCGGCATCACGGCGGTGATGGTGCCATCGCCGTTGGCGGCGAACTGCGCATTGATCGCGGCGGTTTCCGCCTCCGCCGACTGCGCCTTGTCGCGCTGGGACCAGTCCTTGAAAGTGGGGAACGCCAGCGCGGCGTTGTCGCCCTGGCCCGAGAAGCTGAAGCCGCTGACGATGAACGAGCTGGCCACCGCCTCGCGGGACATCAGGAACTGCTCCAGGGCTTCGGCGGTGTGGTCGGTGCGCACCCGGCTGGCGCCTGGCGGCAGTTGCACGTCGACGATGCTGTAGCCCAGGTCCTCGGACGGCACGAACGCCTCCGGCAGGCGCAGGTAGGAATAGCCGAGCACCACCAGGATGCCGACATAGGCCAGCATCCAGCGCCCGGCACGGGCCACCAGCGCACTGTTCATCAGCGAGTAGCGCTCGGTCACACGGGCGAAGATCCGGTTGAACGCGCCGAAGAAACCACGTTTTTCATGGTGCCCATGGGGCACCGGCTTGAGCAGCGTGGCGCACAGCGCCGGGGTGAAGGTCAGGGCCAGGAACCCGGAGAACAGGATCGACACCGCCAGCGACACCGAGAACTGCTGGTAGATCACCCCCACGGAACCGGACATGAACGCCAACGGCAGGAACACCGCCGCCAGCACCAGGGTGATGCCGATGATCGCCCCGGACACCTGCCCCATCGCCTTGATGGTCGCATCCACCGGCGACAGGTCTTCCTCGGCCATCAGCCGCTCGACGTTCTCCACCACCACGATGGCATCGTCCACCAGGATGCCGATGGCCAGCACCATGCCGAACATGGTCATCATGTTCACCGAGAAGCCGAGCAGCTTCATCACCATCAACGTGCCCAGCAGGCACACCGGCACCACGATCGACGGGATCAGGGTGTAGCGGATGTTCTGCAGGAACAGGAACATCACCAGGAACACCAGCACCATGGCCTCGAGCAGGGTGTGGATGACCTTCTCGATGGCCACGTCGACGAAGCGCGAGGTGTCGTACGGTACCGAGTACTCGACACCTTCCGGGAAGAACTGCGCCAGCTCGGCGAGGCGTTCCTTGACCTGCGTCGCGGTCTGGATGGCGTTGGCGCCCGGTGCCAGCTGCACCGCGCCGGCCACCGCCGGGTGGCCGTCCAGGCGCGACGACAGGTTGTAGTTCTCGCTGCCGATGGCCATGCGCGCGACATCGCCCAGGCGCACGCTGGAGCCGTCCGGATTGGCGCGCAGCACGATGCCGGCAAAGGCCTCGGGGGTCTCCAGGGTGCCCTGCACCGCCAGGGTCGCGGTCAGCTCCTGTTCGCTGGCGCCCGGCGTGCTGCCGAAGCTGCCGGCCGGCACCTGGACGTTCTGGCCACGGATCGCCGCGTTGATATCGTCGATCGACAGGCCATAGCCCACCAGTTTCTGCGGATCGACCCAGACTCGCATGGCCGCTTCCGAGGCGAAGAACTGCAGCTTGCCCACCCCGGGCACGCGCAGCAGTTCGTTGTTGATGTTGCGCGCGGCGTAGTCGGCCAGGGCCGTGGTGTCGCCACGATCGCCCTGCTTGCTGGTCAGGGCGTAGATCAGCAGGAAGCCCGAGCTGGCCTGCTCGACCTTCAGGCCCTGGGTCAGCACCGCCTGGGGCATGCGCGCCTCGGCCTTCTTCAGGCGGTTCTGCACGTCGACCTGGGCCATGTCCGGGTCGGTGCCCGGCTCGAAGGTCACCATCACCTCGGCCACGCCGTTGGAGTTGTTGGTGGACTCGTAGTACAGCAAGCCCTTGGCGCCGTTGAGCGACTCCTCGATGATGCTGGTCACCGATTCCACCATCACCCTGGCCGAAGCCCCCGGGTAGCTGGCGTTGATGGAAATCTGTGGCGGCGCCACGCTGGGATACTGGGCCACCGGCAGCGCCGGGATCACCAGCAGGCCGGCCAGGGAAATGAACAGCGCCACGACCCAGGCGAAGTTCGGCCGATTGATGAAGAACTTGGACATCTCGCTACCCTCGCTTTATCGCGCCGCGGCTTGTTGAGCCTGGGCCAGCACCACGGGCATGCCCGCGGCCAGGCCGGCCGGACTGCCGACGATGACCTGGTCGCCAGCGCGCAAGCCCTCGACGATCTGCCAGCGCGAACCGTGCATCACGCCGGTGCGCACGCTGCGCGTCTCGGCGAGATTGCCGGTGCCGACCACCAGCACCTGTGCTTCGCCATCGCTGCCGCGCCGCACCGCGCGCTGCGGCACCAGGATGGCCTGCTGGTCGGTGCCCTGCGGGGTGCGCACCCGCACATACATGCCCGGCAGCAAAATGCCGTCGGCATTGTCGAAACGACCGCGCAGGGTGACCTGGCCGGTACTGCTGTCCACCGCTACATCGGTGAACATCAGCGCGCCCTGGCGCTGGTAGTCGGTGCCTTCCACCTGGGCAGTCAGGGCCTTGTCGTCGCCACCGGCCAGGGCGCCGTCCTTGAGCGCCTGGCGCAGGCGTAGGGCATCGGCGGCGGACTGGGTGAAATCGACATAGATCGGGTCAAGCTGCTGGATGCGCGCCATCAGCGTGGCGTCGCCCTGCCCGACCAGCGCGCCTTCGGTGACCAGGGCACGGCCAATACGGCCGGAGATCGGCGCGGTGACCGTGGCGTAGCCAAGGTTCAGGCGCGCAGTCTGCACGTCGGCCTGAGCGGACCGCACGGCGGCTTGGGCGCTGCGCTGCTCGGCGGTGGCACTGTCGAAGTCCTGCTGGCTGACCGCCTCGATCTTCACCAGCGGCGCATAGCGCTTGACCCGCGCCTGGGCTTCCTGTTGCACGGCCTGGGCCCGGGCCAGATCGGCCTCGGCGCGAGCCAGGGCGGCCTTGAACGGTGCCGGGTCGATCTGGAACAGCACATCGCCGGCCTTGACGTCGGCGCCTTCCTCGAAACGCTTGTGCAGGACGATGCCCGCCACCCGGGCGCGCACCTGCGCCACCCGCATCGGCTCGACCCGGCCCGGCAGCGTCGACGCCAGCGCCAGGGGTTCGCTGGCCACGGTCACGGCCTCGACCGGAAACGCCGTTTCAGCCGCGGCCTGCTGGTCCTGCGCCGTGTCACAACCCGCCAGTACCACGGCCACCGCCAGCCAACTGGCCATTCCTATTGCACGCAAATTGCCCATGTACTCACCCGAGCCTTTGGTTAAAAACGACGCGAATAGTACTTTTACATTTAATTTGAGTCAATTTAGTCTCATATGAGCTTTATGTTAAAGATTGTAAGCGGCGAGCCCGGTCGTCGGTTAGACGCACCTTCGACATTCCCCAGGGGTCAAATAACCACACAGCCTTCAGGAGAATGCCCATGACCCTGCATGCCGTGGCGTCCCTCGCCCAGCTCGATGAACATCGTCCGCTACGCGTCCAGGCCGGCGCCGAAGAGCTCATCCTGGTACGCCATGGCGACCAGGTGCGTGCCTACCAGGGCAACTGCCCCCATGAAGGCGCGCCCCTGGACGAAGGGGTGGTGTGTGGCGGATTGCTGGTCTGCCCTTGGCACAAGGCCGCTTTCGCGCTGGACGAGGGGGCGGTGTGCGAACCACCCGCCCTGACGGGGTTGCGGCGCCATGCGGTGCAATTGAAAGGTGACCAGGTCTGGGTCGATGACCAGGCTATGCCTGCCCCCCTGCCGCCGCGCCACGACGATGCCCGTACCTTCGTGGTGATCGGCGCCGGCGCCGCGGGCGCGGCCGCCGTCACCACCTTGCTCGATCACGGTTTTGGCGGGCGGTTGCTATGGATCGACCAGGAACAGCCGAGCGCCTACGATCGCACCGCCCTGAGCAAGTTCGTCATCGCCGGGCAGATGCCAGCGGACGAGGTACCGCCCCTGCTCGCCCCCGGCACGCTACGCCACGGACAGGTTCAACGCCTGCACGGCAAGGTCCGCGCACTGGACACCGATAAGCGCGAACTGGTCCTGGCCGACGGCCAGCGCCTGGTCTACGACGCCGCCCTGCTCGCCACTGGCGGCAAGCCGAATCGCCCCGAACTGCCGGGCGTCCAGTTGCCGGGCATCTGCGTGCTGCGCTCGCTGGGCGACGCCGAGCGCCTGCTCGACCTGGCCGAGCCCGGCCAGCCGGTGGTGATCGTCGGCGATGGTTTCATCGGCCTGGAAGCGGCCAGCGCCTTGCACAAGTACGGCCTGCAAGTGCATGTGGTGACCCGGCATGAGATCCCGCTGGCCCGGCCGTTCGGCGAGCGCATCGGCCGCAGCCTGCGCGCGCTGCATGAACGCAAGGGGGTGATGTTCCATGGCCCGACCGAGGTGACCGCCTTCGAAGGCCAGGAACGGGTCGAGGCCGTGCGCCTGGCCAACGGCGAACGGCTGGTCACGCCCCTGGTGCTGCTGGGTATCGGCGTCACGCCGGTGACAGGCTTCGTGCAGGGCCTGGCACTGGCCGAGGACCGTTCGCTCAGCGTCGATGCGCACCTGCAGGCCGCCGACGGCCTATGGGCAGCCGGCGATGTCGCCACCTTCCCGCTCGCCGGACGGCCGGTACGCATCGAACACTGGCGCCTGGCCGAGCAGCATGGGGTGATCGCCGCAGCCAACATGCTGGGCGAGCGACGTCGCTATGACGACGTGCCGTTCTTCTGGACCTACCAGCATGGACGCACCTACGAGGTGCTCGGGCATGGCCAGCACTGGAACCGCATCGAATACGTGGGGGAGCCGGAGCACGGTGATTTCATTGCCCTGCAATGCATCGACGACCAGGTCGAGGCGGTGATCGCCAAGGGTTACGCACGGGCCATGGCGGTGCTGTCGCAGCGCCTGAAACGGCCACTGTCGAGCCGCGAGGCGCGGGAGCTGATCGACGCCTGGCCAGACCCGTGACCGCTTGGGCGCGTGCTTTCAATGCACGGCGGATCTGTGTAAAACAGAGGGCTATTTCCCTTCAGGTGTCAGAAAAGGATTATCTGCAATGATCTACCGCCCCCTCGGTCAATCCGGCCTGCAGGTCTCGGCCCTCACCCTCGGCAGCATGATGTTCGGCGAGCAGACCAGCAGCGAAGACGCGCTGCGCATCATCGACAAGGCCTGGGACCAGGGCATCAACTTCATCGACACCGCCGATGTGTATAACGGCGGGCGCTCCGAGGAAATCGTCGGCCAGGCGGTGGCGCGCAATCGCCAGGACTGGATCGTCGCCTCCAAGGCCGGCTATGGCCCGGTGGATGGTCTCCCCAACCGTAGCGGCCTGTCGCGCAAGCACCTGTTCAATGCCCTCGAGGCCAGCCTCGCGCGCCTGGGCAGCGACTACCTGGACATCTACTACCTGCACCGTGAGGACCACACGGTGCCGCTGGAAGAGACCGTGCGCGCCATCGGCGACCTGCTGGCCCAGGGCAAGATCCGCTACTGGGGCGTGTCCAACTTCCGTGGCTGGCGCATCGCCGAGATCTGCAACCTGGCCGAGCGGCTCGGCGTGGCCAAGCCGGTGGTCAGCCAGCCGCTGTACAACATCGTCAACCGTCAGGCCGAACCCGAGCAACTGACCGCCGCCGCCTACCACGGCCTGGGCGTGGTGCCGTTCAGCCCACTGGCCCGCGGTGTGCTCAGCGGCAAGTACGCGCCCGGCTCGACGCCGGACGAAGGCAGCCGCGCCGGACGCCAGGACAAGCGCATCATGGAAGTGGAGTGGCGCCAGGAGTCGCTGGCCATCGCCCAGAAGATCCACGCCTACACCGAGGCCAAGGGGGTGGGCATCGTCGAGTTCGCCATCGCCTGGGTGCTGAACAACCGCCTGGTCAGCTCGGCCATCGTCGGGCCACGCACCGAGGCGCAGTGGGACACCTATGCCGGGGCGCTGGAGGTCAAGATCACGGCCGAGGACGAAGCGTTCATCGACTCGCTGGTGACGCCGGGTCATGCCTCGACGCCGGGGTTCAATGACGTGGCGCATTTCGTCAGCGGGCGCGTGTCGCGCGGATAACCCGGCAGCCCACAACGAGCGCGCTTGCTTCACGCCCTGCCCCATCCTGTGGGAGCGGGTTTACCCGCGAAGCAAGCGCCGCAGTGGGTGGCACCGACTACAGCATATCTCTCAGTTCCCCATTGGGGAGCCAGAGGCCGGTATTCCGGTCCCCCCTTTCCCCAATCATCTCGGTATCGTGGCCACCATCGAACCAACCTTCCGATGGAGCTCCGATGAAACTCTTCGAACCTCTCGCGCTTGGCCCCCTGACCCTGCCCAACCGGGTCTTCATGGCCCCACTCACCCGCCTGCGCAGCCGCGAACCGGGCGATGTACCAACGCCGCTGATGGCCGAGTACTACACCCAGCGCGCCAGTGCCGGGCTGATCATCACCGAGGCCACGCAGATTTCCTTCCAGGCCAAGGGCTACTCCGGCTCGCCCGGCATCCACACCGCCGAGCAGATCGCCGGCTGGCGCCTGGTCAACGAGGGCATCCATGCCGCCGGCGGTCACAGCGCCGTGCAGGTATGGCACACCGGCAGGGTCTCGCACACCTCGCTGCAACCTGAAGGCGCGGCGCCCGTGGCGCCTTCGGCGCTGCCGGCCAATACCCGCACCTCGCTGCGTGACGAAGCGCGTCAGGTGATCCGCGTCGAAACCTCGGCCCCGCGGGCGTTGGACGAAGCGGAGATCGCCGGTATCGTCGGCGACTTCGGCCAGGCCGCCGCCAATGCCCGGGAAGCCGGCTTCGACTTCATCGAGCTGCACGCCGCCCACGGCTACCTGCTGCACCAGTTCCTCTCCCCCAGCGCCAACGTGCGCGAGGATCGCTACGGTGGCAGCGTCGAGAACCGCGCGCGTATCGTGCTGGAAGCGGTGGACGCCGCCATCGCCCAATGGAGCGCCGAGCGCGTGGGCATCCGCATTTTCCCGCTGGGCGGCTTCAATGGCGTGGACAACGGTGAAGACCAGGAAGCGGCCAGCCTGTACCTGATCGGCGAGCTGGCCAAGCGCAACCTGGCCTACCTGCACCTGTCGGAGCCGGACTGGTCGGGCGGCAAGCCGTTGCGCGACGAATTCCGCGAAGCCATCCGTGCCGCGTTCCCCGGTGTGATCGTGGCGGCCGGTGCCTATACCGTCGAGAAAGCCGAGGACTTGCTGACGCGCGGGCTGATCGATGCCGTGGCCTTTGGCCGGGCCTTCATCGCCAACCCGGACCTGGCGCAGCGGCTGAAGCAGCAAGCGCCGCTGAACGAACACCGGGCCCAGTTCGATTACGCCAACGGGCCCGAGGGATATACCGACTACCCATTCCTGCAGCAGGCGTAAGCGACTTGCCTGCGAACGGCCTCGCTGTCAGGCCTCCCAGGGCACACCGTCGGCCCAGCGCGCCACCAGCAGGTCGATGAACCCACGCACCCGTGGCGACAGGTGTCGCTTGCTCGGGTATACGATGCGGATCGGATCTGCCGGTGGCCGGTAGTCGTGCAACACTTCTACCAGTTGGCCCCTGCGCAGGTCGTCGCCAGTAATGTAGGTGGGCAGGTGAATCAGCCCGAACCCGGCCCGGGCGCCTTCGAGCAGGGCCTCGGCGCTATCGATGTTCAGTCGCCCCGGCTCCTCGCACAGATGCAGCCCCGCATCCGTGCGAAAGCGCCAGGGGTTGGGCTTCTCACCGACGAGAAAGGCGATCTTGTCGTGACCGTAGAGATCGGCCGGCGTCTGCGGCGTGCCATGGCGCGCCAGGTAGTCGGGCGAGGCGCAGGTTACGAACTGCTGCCAGGCCACGGTGCGGGTCAGCAGTTGCGAGTCTTCTTTCGGCGCCCCGATGCGCACGGCGACGTCGATACCCTCCTCGACCAGATCGACGAAACGGTCGGTGAAACGGATATCGGCGCGCAGTTCGGGCCACTGCTTGAGGTAGGCATCGAGCAGCGGCAGCACATGACGCTGGCCAAACGACAGCGGCGCGGTCAGGCGCAAGGTACCGGTGGGCTGTGCGCGGCGCTGGGCCATGGTGGTCTCGACCTCGTCCAGGTCGTCGAGGATCTGCCGCCAACGCTCGAACGCCACCAGACCTTCGTCGGTCAGGCTCAGCTTGCGCGTGGTGCGGTTGAGCAGGCGTACCGCCATGCGCGCCTCCAGGCGGGCGATGCTCTTGCCCACCGCCGAACGGGTCAGGCCCAGGCTGGCGGCAGCGGCGGTGAAGCTGCCGGCCTTCACGGCACTGACGAAGGCGGCGATATCGCCGAAGCGGTTGGGTTCCATGGGCGGTTTCCAGTTTGGCAAGGGCTGTTAGATGGGTGCGGATCCTGGGATTGCAAGGCAAGTCAGCCCAGCCCCTGGAGCAACCGGATCAGCAGCAGGTGCAAGGGATAGAACGCATACCCCCAACGGCCCACGGGCGGCACGCGCCAGCCATCCTGGCGCAGCAGCCAGACACCGACCGGCACCGCCAGCGCAGCGACCGCCAGCGCCATCAGGGTGATCGGCGCCAGCAGGTGTTCGCGCAACCAGCCGTTGCTGAGATTGCCGGCTACCGCCAGCAAGACGGCCAGGCCCCAGCACAGCCCGCCTCGGCGCCTGGCCAGCAGCAACGCGCCTGGCAGCAGAACACCCGGCAGCCCGTACATCAGTTTGGCGCTGAACACCGTCGCCAACAGCACGGCGCCGATCCCGCCGACGCGAGCCAGCGGCTGGTGGTGTCGCACGCCCCAGGCGACCAACAGGCCCAGGCCCAGGGTCGGTATCACGTTGAAGGTGAGCGAGCCGGTATCCAGCCAGCGGTACGGTGCCTCCGACAGCACCGCGAACACCAGCATCCAGCCGAGATAGCGGGCATTGGCTGGGGTGAAAAGCTCACCCGCGCGGCTGCGCCCGACGTTGACCGCGATCGCCAGGCAGAACAGTGGAAAAGCCAGCCGCCCCAGCACGAACAGGCCATCGGCGGCGGGCCACAGGTAACGCAGGTGGTCGGCGACCATGGTCACGATCGCCGTCCACTTGAGCAGGTCCAGCCCGGCCGAGCGCACCGGCTAGTGCCTGGCCTCGGCGGCGACGCCGCTGGCCTGCGCGGCCCAGGCTGCCAGTGGCAGGGGCGGTTGCTGGGCGAGGATCCGCTGCCAGATCAGTGACAGTTTCCCGCCATCGAACAGCGAGGCGGCGCCACCACCGATCCAGCCACGCGGCGCAATGGCCGTCCACTGACCATCGCCATCGCGCTGGGCCATCTGGAAGCGGAAGGTGTAGTTGCCGGGGATGCCCATGCGCAGGTCGGTGACCACCAATGCGTCGCCGACCACGTCATAGCGCAACCAGTCGCCGGTGAACCAGCGCAGGCGCTCGTGCAACGGCTCGCCGGCCAGCAGCTGGCCGGCCTGCAGGTTGCGCGACTGGCGCAGCATCTCGGGGGGCGCCTTGTCGAACCAGCTGCTTACGCCTTCGTAGTAGTCGCCGTCCGGGGTCTTGGCCAGCACCCGCCAGACCAGGCTGTTGAACGCGATGGGCACCGCGCGCACCTCGCTGGTGGCAATGCCCTGTGCCTGCAAGGCCAGATGGAAGCGCTGCTCGGCGGCCATGCGCCCGGCCAGGCCGAAGCCCAGGTAGGCGGTACTGAACACCAGCGCCAGCGACAGCAGCGCGGTCGCCCTGCCCTGCAAGCCCTTGATGGCTGCATACACGACCGCCAGCAGCAGCGGCACCGTATACACCGGGTCGATGATGAACACCGCCGCCCAGCTTTCCGGCGTCAGCTGCAATGGCCAGAACAGCTGGGTGCCATAGACGGTGAACGCATCGAGGATCGGATGAGTGACCAACACCAGCCAGAAGGCCAGGAACAGTCTGGGCCTGCTGTAGCCTTTGTTCGGCCAGCGCCAGGCGACCAGCCAGGCCAGCAACAGGGCCAAGCCGGTCAGGACGAAGATCGAGTGGGAAAAGCCCCGGTGATAGGTCATCTGCGACACCGGATCGGCGTAGCGGATCACCACGTCCAGGTCAGGCAAGGTGCCCAGGGCGGCGCCGTACAGCAGCGAACGGCGGCCCTGGATCCGCCCCAGCACGCTGCCTTGCAGGGCGGCGCCGAGTACGGCTTGGGTCAAAGAGTCCATGACGAGCTTCCGCGAGGAGATACAGGAAAGCTACCTGCATCCTGCCGGGCAGTGCAAACCCGCCCGGGCGATCACAGCAGCTGCCAGGTGTACACCAGGATCAGGCGATTCTCGTCGATGTCGCTGCGGTAGTTCGAGCGCGCCATGGCATTGCGCAGGCGAATCCCCAGTCCTTTGAGCGGCCCGCTCTGCACCGCGTAGCCCAGATCGATGTCACGCTCGCGGTCCTTGCCCTCGAAGCCTTGCCCGGTATCGACATTGTTACCGGTTATGTAGCGCACCGACGCGGTCAGCCCAGGAATGCCCATGGCCACGAAGTTGTAGTCGTAGCGCAGCTGGTACGAACGCTCGTCGGTATAGGCGAACTCGTAGGTCGGCACTTCGTTGCCCAGCGGCGTGATGTTGGCGAACACCCGGGGAAACGGGCTGTCGCCGTACATGGCCTGGTAGCCGGCATGCAAGGCGTGGCCGCCGAGCCTGGCGGTGAACAGCGAGAAGAACGCCTGGTTGTCGATGTTGCCCAGCCGCGCATCACCGGCCTCACGGGCACTGTAGTAACCCAGATTGGCGCCGAGCACCCAGTCGCCCAGCGGCTGACTGTGCTTGTACCCGACGAAGCCTTGCCGGTAAATGTCCCGCAGCTGCCCATACCACAGGCTGGCGCTGCTCTGCCCGGCGTTGAAGGCATAGTCGCCACCGGCATAGTCGAACCCGTCGCTCTCGGCCTGGCGCATCGGTACATGGCCAAGCATGGCGTTCATCTTGCCGTCGCCCGCCTCGTTGCGCAGGTGGGTGGCGCTCAGGTGACCGGCCTGCACGCTCAGGCCGGCCAGTTCGCTGGAACTGAGGCTCACGCCCTGGTAGCTGGGCGGCAGCAGGCGGATATCGCTGAACGCCAGTACCGGCAAGTTGGGTTGCAACTCACCGACACGCAGCTCGGTGTTCGACAGCCGTGCCTTGAAGGTCGGCGCCAGGCGGCTGTAGTCACTGGCGGCGCGGCCATCGCCATGCACTGGCAGCAGCCCGGTGTTGACCCGGTCGGGGCTGCTGTCCAGGCGGATGCCGAGCAGGCCCTGGACATCCAGGCCGAAGCCGACGGCGCCCGGGGTGTAGCCGGACTTGAAGTCGAGGATGAAGCCTTGGGCCCACTCCTGGGCCCTGGACTGCCGGTTGGCGCCGACGATGTCGGAAAAGTCGCGGCTGAAGTAGTAGTTACGGGCGCTGAGGCTGGCCTTGGCCTCTTCGAAGAAACCGCTGTCGGCGGCCCACAGGGATTGGCTGAGCAGGCTCAGGCCGATGGCGACGCAAGGGGTGTGATTCATTCCGAAGCTCTCTGATCTTGTTGTTATGTGTTGAAGCGCTGGAACGTCGCGGATACGGTGTCATGCCCTCCTTCGGTCAAGTGCAGGCACTCGGCGCAGATGGGCCAGGGCATGGGCGAGCAGACCGAACAGCAGCCCCCAGAACGCCGCCGACAGCCCGAGAAAAGTCACCCCCGAGGCGGTGACCAGAAAGGTGAACAGCCCGGCATCGCGCTCGCCCGGCTCGGCCAGGCTGCGCGCCAGGGCCTCGCTGATCGCCCCATACAGGGCCAGGCCCGCCAGGGCGGCGATCAACGTGGCGGGAAAGGCGGCGAACAGCGACATCAAGGTGGCGCCGGCAACCCCCAGCAGCAGGTACAGGCCACTGCCGGCAACGGCGGCCACGTAGCGTCGGCGCGGGTCTTCGTGGGCCTCGCGGCCAGTGCAGAGGCTGGCGGTGACCGCCGCCAGGTTCAGGCCATGGCAGCCGAACGGCGCAAGCAGCAGGCCGCCCACGGCGCTGGCGCCGATCAGGGGACTGGCCGGGGTGCCATAGCCGGCGTTGCGCAGCACCGCCATGCCAGGCATGAACTGTCCGGTCAGCGCCACCAGCACCAGCGGCAGCGCCAGGCTGAAGGTCGCGCCCAGGCTGAACTGTGGCGTGATCCACTGCGGCGAGGCCAGCGCCAGTACCAGCTCGTCGCCGTGAAACTCGCCACCGAGCAGGGTCACCAGCGTCCCAACCGCCAGCACGCTCGCCACCGCATAGCGCGGTTGCAGCCTGCGCATCAGCACGTAGCTGACGAACATCGCCAGCACCAGCACGGGCTGCACCGGCAGCGCGCGAAACACCTCGATGCCGAAGCCGAACAGGATCCCGGCCTGCATGCCGGCGGCGATGGAGCCAGGCAAGCGGGCGATCAGGCGGTCGAAGGCGCCGCTGACGCCGATCAGCAGCAGCATGGTGTTGGCCACCAGATAGGCGCCGACCGCCTGTGCCAGGCCAATCTGCGGCAAGGCGCTCACCAGCAGTGCCGAGCCCGGGATCGACCAGGCGATCACCACGGGCACCCGATAGCGCAGGCTCAGCACCGCGCCCAGCACGGCGCTGCCGATGGACACCGCCCAGACCCATGACGACAGCTGAGCGTGGGACAGGCCGGCGGCTTCGGCGGCGTGGAAGATGATCACCAGGGGGCCGGCGTAGGAAATCAGGGTGGCAATGCAGCCGGCGACGACGGCCGACAGGGAACAGTCCGCGAGCAGGGTTTTCATGGGGTTTCTCGCAAGGCATCGGCCGGCCTTCGTGGCAGGCTCTTGTTCTGGTGTGCCGGCTTCGCGGGCAAGCCCGCCCCCACAGGAAGTCGGCAAGGCTTGAAACCTGTGGGAGCGGGTTTACCCGCGAAGGGCCTGACGCGGTGTATCAGGCCTCCTGCAACGCCCGCGGCCGCCCGCTGCGCTGCTCGGCCTCGCTGCCCAGCGCCTGCTGCAACTGGAAATCGAACTTCAGCTCGGCAACCCGCCCCTGCTCGCCGTCACGAAACACCACCTCTCCCACCAGCCCGTCGCGGGTGGCATAGGCGAAGTCGTCCCACAGGTACTTGTCGCCGGACAGATTGATCTGGGTGGTCAGGTGACGATGCCCGGGTGCCGAAATGAAGAAATGGATATGCGCCGGGCGCTGGCCGTGGCGACCGAGCAGGTCCAGGCACTCCTGGGTCGGCCCCTGCGGGTCGCAGCCGTAGCCGGAGGGCACGATCGAGCGCGCGCGGTAACGGCCGTCGGCATCGGTGACGATGCGCCGACGCAGGTTGTACGCCGACTGACTCTGGTCGAAGAACGAATAGGTACCCCGGGTGTTGGCATGCCACAGGTCCACCGTCGCCCCGGCCAATGGCTGGCCATCGGGGCCGCGCACCTGACCTTCGAGCAGCATCACCGTGGCCACGCCCTCCTCGCTGCCGTCGTCCATGCGTGCCTGGCCCTGGGCGATCGGCGCCCCAGCCACGTACAGCGGGCCTTCGATGGTGCGCGGGGTGCCGCCCGTCAGCCCGACCTCGGCATCCTTGGCATCCTGCAGCAGGTCGAGGAAGTGCTCGATGCCCAGGCCCGCCACCAACAACCCGGCCTCGCCACGCCCGCCCAGGCGATTGAGGTAGTCGACGGCGTGCCAGAACTCGTCTTCGCTGATCTCCAGCTCCTCGATCAGCCGCGCGCTGTCCGCCAGCACACGCTGGATGATGCGCTTGAGGCGCGGGCTGCCGCTGTCGTTGCTAAAGCCTGCGGCTTGTTCGAAGAACTGCTGCATTTCAGGGGTATGGGAAATCTTCACGGTCATGATCAGGTACCTCGTGTCGTTCTTGTAGTGAGTTCAGCGGTCGTCGCCGTGGATCGACGAGGGATGGCGGCACAGGCCGTCGACCTCGATGTCCATGTAGGGGAACAGCGGCAGTTGCAGCAGGGTGTCGTGCAAGGCTTCGACGCTGGGCACGTCGAACACGCTGTAGTTGGCGTAATGGCCGGCGATGCGCCACAGGTGGCGCCAGCTGCCCTCTCGCTGCAGGCGCTGGGCCAGTTCCTTCTCATCGGCCTTCAGTTGCGCGGCCTTGGTTGGGTCCATGTCGACCGGCAGCTTTACGGTCATCTTTACGTGGAACAGCATGCTGATTCTCCTTTCTCTAATCTGGCTCGGCCCTTGTAGGA
>NZ_JAOCDM010000080.1 GCF_029840925.1 Pseudomonas sp. GD03858 | reverse complement strand
GATGATCGAACGCGGCCAGCGATGCCTTGGCGCCTTCGCCCACGGCGATGACGATCTGCTTGTACGGCACCGTGGTCACGTCACCGGCGGCGAACACGCCCGGGATGCTGGTCTGGCCCTTGGCGTCGACGATGATCTCGCCACGCGGCGACAGCTCGACCGTGCCCTTGAGCCAGTCGGTGTTGGGCAGCAGGCCGATCTGCACGAAGATGCCTTCCAGCGCCAGGTCATGCAGCGTGTCGCTGGTGCGGTCCTTGTAGCGCAGGCCGGTGACCTTCTCGCCATCGCCGACCACTTCGGTGGTCAGCGCGCTGGTGATCACCTTGACGTTCGCCAGGCTGTGCAGCTTGCGCTGCAGCACGGCATCGGCGCGCAGCTGGCTGTCGAACTCGATCAGGGTCACCTGGGCGACGATACCGGCCAGGTCGATGGCCGCTTCCACGCCGGAGTTGCCACCGCCGATCACCGCCACACGTTTGCCCTTGAACAGCGGGCCGTCGCAGTGCGGGCAGTAGGCCACGCCACGGGCACGGTATTGCTGCTCGCCCGGCACGTTCATTTCACGCCAGCGGGCGCCGGTGGCGAGGATCACGGTCTTGGCCTTGAGCGAGGCGCCACCGGCCAGGCGTACTTCGTGCAGGCCGCCATCGGTGGCCGGGACCAGCGCTTCGCCGCGCTGCAGGTTCATGATGTCGACGTCGTACTGCTTGACGTGCTCTTCCAGGGCCGTGGCCAGCTTCGGCCCTTCGGTCTCCTGCACCGAGATGAAGTTCTCGATCGCCAGGGTATCGAGCACCTGGCCGCCGAAGCGCTCGGCGGCGACACCGGTACGGATGCCCTTGCGCGCGGCGTAGATCGCGGCGGCGGCGCCCGCCGGGCCACCCCCGACCACCAGCACGTCGAAGGCGTCCTTGGCGTTGATCTTCTCGGCCTGGCGGGCGCCGGCATTGGTGTCGATCTTGCCGAGGATCTCTTCCAGGCCCATGCGGCCCTGGCCGAAGACTTCACCGTTCAGGTAGACGCTCGGCACCGCCATGATCTTGCGCGACTCGACTTCTTCCTGGAACAGCGCGCCGTCGATGGCGACGTGGCGCACATTGGGGTTGAGCACCGCCATCAGGTTCAGTGCCTGGACCACGTCCGGGCAGTTCTGGCACGACAGCGAGAAGTAGGTCTCGAAGGTGAACTCGCCTTCCAGCGCCTGGATCTGCTCGATCACTTCGGCACTGGCCTTGGAGGGGTGACCGCCGACCTGCAGCAGCGCCAGCACCAGGGAGGTGAATTCGTGGCCCATGGGGATGCCGGCGAAGCGCAGGCTGATATCGGACCCTGGGCGGTTCAGCGAGAACGAGGGACGACGGGCGTCGTTGCCGTCCGCGCTGAAGGTAATGAGGTTCGACAGGCCGGCGATTTCCACCAGCAGGTCGTGCAGTTCGCGGGACTTCGCGCCGTCGTCGAGGGAGGCAACGATCTCGATCGGCTGGGTGACCCGCTCCAGGTAGGTTTTCAGTTGCGATTTAAGCGTGGCGTCCAACATACGGGCGATTCCTTTTTTCAAAACTCGGATACAAAAACGCCCAGGCGAGATCGCCCGGGCGTTCTTACGGGGCGGTAACTTCTTCAGCTTTGGCGGCTGTCTACCGCCCGCGATTGGCGCATAACCGGATTTTCGTTCGAGAAGTGACTGCGCGGCGATCAGGCAAGGCGAAAACAGGCGAGGAACGGTCGGAGTCGCGCTCGACTTTGCTGGGTGCAAATGAGCATTCCGAGCCTGTTTTCAACGCAGCATGGTCGTCGCGCAGGCGCTTATCGGACGAAAATTAGATCTTGCCGACCAGGTCAAGGGACGGTGCCAGGGTGGCTTCGCCTTCTTTCCACTTGGCCGGGCAGACTTCGCCTGGGTGGGCGGCAACGTACTGGGCAGCCTTGACCTTGCGCAGCAGTTCGCTGGCGTCACGGCCTACACCGCCGTCGTTGATTTCGACGATCTTGATCTGACCTTCCGGGTTGATCACGAAGGTACCGCGATCGGCCAGGCCGGCTTCTTCGATCAGCACGTCGAAGTTGCGGGCGATGACGTGGGTCGGGTCACCGATCAGCGGGTACTTGATCTTGCCGATGGTGTCCGAGGTGTCATGCCAGGCTTTGTGGGTGAAGTGGGTGTCGGTGGACACACCGTAGATTTCCACGCCCAGCTTCTGGAACTCGGCGTAGTTGTCAGCGAGGTCGCCCAGCTCGGTCGGGCAGACGAAGGTGAAGTCGGCCGGGTAGAAGAACACGACAGACCACTTACCTTTCAGGTCGGCTTCGCTTACCTGGACGAATTCGCCATTGTGGTAGGCGGTGGCGTTGAACGGTTTGACCTGGCTGTTGATGATTGGCATGAGAGACGCTCCTTCATGGGTTGAAATCGGTTGACGGAGAGAATCCTAACCGCTGGTCCCGATGAAGGCTCATTGGCAAAGCTCATGCTGGTGATTGGTTTTGGCTATAAGGCGGGATTATTAATAGAAGGGATTGGGCTGAGCAAACGTGTGGGAGCGGGCTTGCCCGCGAACACGGGCGTAGCCCGTGCCATACACCGCAGTGTCATTTTCGCGGGCAAGCCCGCTCCCACAGAGACCGCGACGAGTCCAGATCAACGGGTCACGGTGCGCATGGTCACGAACTCTTCGGCGGCCGTCGGATGCACGCCTATGGTCTCGTCGAACTGCTGCTTGGTCGCACCCGCCTTCAGGGCAATCCCAAGCCCCTGGATGATCTCGCCAGCATCCGGTCCGACCATGTGGCAGCCCAGCACCTTGTCGGTGTCGGCATCGACCACCAGCTTCATCAGGGTCTTTTCCTGAATATCGGTCAGGGTCAGCTTCATCGCCCGGAAGCGGCTCTCGAAGATCTGCACCTTGTGCCCGGCGGCCAGCGCCTGCTCCTCGGTCAGGCCCACGGTGCCGATAGGCGGCTGACTGAACACCGCGGTCGGGATGTTCTGGTAGTCGACCGGGCGATACTGCTCGGGCTTGAACAGGCGCCGGGCCACGGCCATGCCTTCGGCCAGCGCCACGGGGGTAAGTTGCACACGGCCAATCACGTCACCAATGGCCAGCACCGACGGCTCGGTGGTCTGGTACTGCTCGTCGACGCGGATGAAGCCGCGCGGGTCCAGTTCGACCCCGGTGTTCTCCAGGCCCAGGTTGTCCAGCATCGGCCGGCGCCCGGTGGCGTAGAAGATGCAGTCGGCAACGAGCTCGCGACCGTCCTTGAGGGTGGCCTTCAGGCTGCCGTCGTCGAGCTTGTCGATGCGCTGGATATCGGCGTTGAACTGAAGGTTCATGCCGCGCTTCTCCAGCTCTTCCTTCAGGTGCGTGCGCACCGAACCGTCGAAGCCGCGCAGGAACAGGTCGCCACGGTAGAGCAACGAGGTATCGGCGCCCAGGCCCTGGAAGATCCCGGCGAACTCGACGGCGATGTAACCTCCCCCCACCACCAGCACCCGGCGCGGCAGGTCCTTGAGGTAGAACGCCTCGTTGGAGGTAATGGCCAGCTCCTTGCCTGGGATGTCCGGCACCTGCGGCCAGCCGCCAGTGGCGATCAGGATGTGTTCGGCGCTGTAGCGCTGGCCTTCGACTTCCACTTCGTGAGCGCCGGTCATGCGCGCATGCCCCTGCAGCAAAGTGACGCCGCTGTTGACCAGCAGGTTGCGGTAGATGCCGTTGAGACGCTCGATCTCGCGGTTCTTGTTGGCGATCAGGGTGCCCCAGTCGAAGTGGCCCTCCTCGAGGGTCCAGCCAAAGCCGGCGGCCTGCTCCAGCTCGTCGGCCACGTGGGCGCCGTACACCAGCAGTTTTTTCGGCACACATCCGACATTGACGCAGGTGCCCCCCAGGTAACGGCTTTCGGCCACCGCCACCTTGGCACCGAAACCGGCAGCGAAACGTGCCGCACGCACACCACCGGAACCCGCGCCAATCACGAACAGATCAAAATCGTAGGCCATGCAGTCAGTCTCCTAAGCAGGCGCCCAGCATAGCGCCGTTGGCGGCCCACCAAAAGCATTGGGGCCGCCCTGCGGCCCATCGCGGGCAAACCCGCGCCCACAGGGACCGTATGATCCTGTGGGAACGGGCTTGCCCGCGATGGGCCGCAAGGCGGCCCCGGTTCAGCTCGGCAGCGGCTTGTCAGTAGGCCTTGCCGGTCTTGTAGAAGTTCTCGAAGCAGAAGTTGGTCGCCTCGATGTAGCCTTCGGCACCGCCGCAGTCGAAGCGCTTGCCCTTGAACTTGTAGGCGATGACGTTGCCTTCGGCGGCCTGCTTCATCAGCGCGTCGGTGATCTGGATCTCACCGCCCTTGCCCGGCTCGGTCTGCTCGATCTTCTCGAAGATGTCCGGGGTCAGGATGTAGCGGCCGATGATCGCCAGGTTGGACGGCGCGTCTTCCGGCTTGGGCTTCTCGACCATGGCGTCCACGCGGAAGATACCGTCGCGGATTTCTTCACCGGCGATCACGCCGTACTTGTTGGTTTCCTGCGGATCGACCTCCTGGATGGCGACGATCGAGCAACGGTAGCGCTTGTACAGCTCGACCATCTGCGCGAGCACGCCTTCACCATCGAGGTTGACGCACAGGTCATCCGCCAGCACCACAGCGAAAGGCTCGTCACCGATCAGTGGACGACCGGTCAGGATCGCGTGGCCCAGGCCTTTCATTTCGGTCTGACGGGTGTAGGAGAACGAGCACTCGTCCAGCAAACGACGGATGCCGACCAGGTATTTCTCCTTGTCGGTGCCCTTGATCTGGTTTTCCAGCTCATAGCTGATGTCGAAGTGGTCTTCCAGGGCGCGCTTGCCGCGGCCGGTGACGATGGAGATCTCGTTCAGGCCGGCGTCCAGTGCCTCTTCAACGCCATACTGGATCAGTGGCTTGTTGACCACCGGCAGCATTTCCTTGGGCATGGCTTTGGTAGCGGGCAGGAAGCGGGTGCCGTAACCGGCTGCCGGGAACAAGCATTTCTTGATCATATACGTCCTTAACAAGGGCTTTGCGTACGAAATTCGGCGCAGTCTAATCAGGCGGCGATCACCTTACAATGCCCCCCGCGCTGGCCGATGCCATCATAGAGATATTCCAGTGTAGATAGTTCCGCCAAGGCGTGAACTTCAGGCGAACGGCAGCAGCATCGCGGGGCAAGTCGCATCGGCGCATCGCCGATGCGACTTGCCCCGCGATGATGTCAAATCAGCCGCCGATCCCCTGCCCGATCAGCACGCCATCGACCTTCTGCCCGTACAGGTTGACCCCGTCGTTGGCATGGAACTTCAGCCGGGTCTTCTCGATCGAGCCTTCGACCAGTCGCGGATCCTGGGGCCGCTCATGCCGATTGATCCAGGCCGCCACGTCCCAGGCCTGCTGGTCGCTCAGGCTGCCAGGCTTGCCCAGGGGCATGTTGTACTTGATGAACGAGGCCGCGGTGTTGATGCGGTGCATGCCGGCCCCCCAATTGTAGGAGTCCTTGCCCCACAGCGGCGGCATCACGTACTCCCCTGCCACTTTCTGCCCTTCGCCATCGTTGCCGTGGCAAAGCGCGCACTGCTGTTCATACACCTGCCGGCCACGCTTGAAGTCGTAGCCGTCCTTGGGCTTGGGCACTTCCGGATAACCACGCCCGGCAATCTCGACACCCGTGGGCGCCTGGGTCGACAACCAATAAGCGTACACGCTCAACGCCGTCATCTGCGGGCTGTCGGCGGCCGGTGGCTTGCCGTTCATGCTGAACGTGAAGCAGCCCTGGATGCGTTCGGCAAAGGTGTTGACCTTGTCGTTCTTCTTGCGATAGGCCGGATACATCGGATATGCGCCCCACAACGGCGCGGAATGGGCCATGCGCCCCTGGTCCAGGTGGCAGTTGCTGCAGTTCATGCCGTTGCCGACGGCCTCGGGCATCAGTCGGCGGGTATCGACGAACAGCGCGTGCCCTTCACGGACCATCTTGCCGAAGGCGTTGTCCGGAATCGCGCTTTCCGCGGGGGGGACGAACCGCGCCGCGGCGTCTGCGCTCGGAACCTTGAGCTGCGACTGATCTTCCATGGCGATGGGGGCGGCCTGGACCGTGCCCACGGCCAGCAACAGCAGGGCGGGAATCATCGGTTTCATGGCTTGACCTCCTGGCTGTCCGGGTGAGCGAAGTATTCAGCGACCGCCTTGACCTCGGCATCGGTCATCGCCTTGGCCACGTCGAGCATCAACTGGTTCGGGTCATTGCTGCGACTGCCGTCGCGCCAGGCATTGAGCTGCGCCACCAGATAGCCGGCAGGCTGCCCGGCCAGGGGCGGGAAGTGCTCGCCGACGCCGCTGCCGCCCGGGCCATGGCACTGCACGCAGCCGGGAATATTCCGGCTCCAGTCGCCATACAGCGCCAGGCGCGTCGCGGGATCGCCGGCAATCTGCTGGCGACGCAGGTCAGGCGCGGTATCGGCGGGCAAGTTGGCCAGGTAGGCGCTCACCGCCTCGATTTCCGCGTCGTCCAGCGCCTTGGCCAGCGGCTCCATCACCGCTTGCTTGCGGCTGCCGGCGCGAAAGTCATGCAACTGCTTGGCGAGATAGCCGGCGGGCAAGCCGGCAAGGCGAGGAAAGCCGGCAGCGGCGATGCCTTTGCCATCCGGCCCATGGCAGCCCAGACAGGCCATGGCGGCGGGGTTCTGCCCGCCCTGGTTGAAGACCTTCTGGCCGTCGGCAGCGTGCGCCGAGGGCCAGGCCAGGATCAGCAGGCTGCCGATCACGACACGACTCAAGGGATTCATCACGGAGACTCCATTTCCTTGTTATAAGCTTAGGCTCAAACGATATAAGCCCAGAAATACTAGGCCTATTCCCCGGCATGCGACAACGTGCCGCCGGGAAGGAAAATGGCATTTCGCCAGCTAATCGCCGATTAACTGCGCTGGATCAAGAACCGGAGATGCACTGGGTCGCCGAGGTGCGCACATCGCCCAGGCGCAGAGGGAAGTTGTTCAGCCGCTCGTACACCTTGATCGCGCTGCCGCTGCCACGCTTGTCGATATCCAGCAATGCCGCCGGGCCGACACCGGCAGTCAGCTTCTGCGGCACGATCAGGCGCAGCCCGTCGCCACGCACCTCTTCTTGCAGCGGATCACGGGTACCGGCCAGCTTGAGCTTCACGCAATCGGCATACTCGCGGGGCGTCTTGCCGGATATCACATCCATGGTTTCGTGAGACTGTTCCAATTCAGTCACGCTGACGCATCCGCCCAACGCCAGCACCACCGCCGTTACCACCCATTTCATGCACGCCATCTCCAGCTTCTTCAAAGTCATCCTCTGACCACATCCAGGCGGTTTTGCTCCCGCGCCTGGCAGAAATCTCCCTGACCGGGCCAGTCCGGGCGCAAGTGTAACCTCACATCGTGGTATCTTTCAGCGTTTGCAGAACCAATCCTTGCGGAGCCCCCCATGAAATTCGTACACCAGCGCGAGCATCTGAACGAGGACGATATCGTCGTCATCGAATGCTCCCAGCGCTGCAACATCCGCCTGATGAACGACGCCAACTTCCGCAGTTTCAAGAATGGCGGACGGCACACCTACCACGGCGGCCACTTCGAGCGGTTCCCCGCGAAGATCACCGTGCCCAGCAGCGGCTTCTGGAACATCACCATCGACACCGTGAGCGCGCGCCCGATCTCGGTGACACGCAAGCCCACCTTCACCCACAAGATCAAGATCATTCGCCGCTCGTCGTCGAAACTCGGATAAGCGCATGACCCAGACCCTCAAATACGTGATCAAGTACAAACTCGATGGCCAGCGCCGCTGGGACTTCGCCCTGATGCCCGATGCCTCCCTGGAGCAAGCCCGGCAGGCCCTGCGCCAGATCCATGGCGACGACGCCGACAAGATCAGCGACATCCAGGTCAGCAAGGCCCTGTAACGACGCCCGATCCGCCGCACTCAAGGAGTCGCCCATGAGCACCTGGCAAGACCGCCGCATCCTCGATCTGCTGGGCATCGAGCTGCCCATCCTCCAGGCGCCCATGGCCGGGGCCAGCGCGTCGGCCATGGCCATCGCCGTCGGTAATGCCGGTGGCCTGGGCGCCCTGCCCTGCGCCATGCTCAGCGTCGAGCAGGCGCGCGACGAGATCGAAACATTCCGCGGCGCCTGCCGGGGCCCGCTCAACCTGAACTTCTTCTGCCACCAGACGCCGGCCCCCGACCCCGAGCGCGATGCGCGCTGGAAAGCGCTCCTCAAACCTTACTACGAGGAAGTGGGGGCCGATTACCACGCGCCGTCGCCGATCTCCAATCGCGCGCCTTTCGACGAACAGAGCTGCCGACTGGTCGAGGAGCTGCGCCCAGAGGTGGTCAGCTTCCACTTTGGCCTGCCAGCGGCCGAATTGCTGGCACGGGTCAAGGCGACAGGCGCCAGGGTGCTGTCCAGCGCCACCACGGTGGAAGAAGCGCTCTGGCTGGAACGACGCGGTTGCGACGCGATCATCGCCATGGGCTATGAGGCCGGCGGCCACCGCGGCATGTTCCTCAGCAACGACATCACCAGCCAGATTGGCACCTTCGCGCTGGTGCCGCAGATCGTCGACGCCGTGAAAGTCCCGGTGATCGCCGCCGGCGGCATCGCCGATCATCGTGGCCTGGTGGCCGCGCTGGCCTTGGGGGCCTCAGCGGTGCAGATCGGCACCGCCTACCTGTTCTGTCCCGAGGCCAAGGTTTCTCCGGCCCATCGCCGCGCCCTCGACAATGCGTCCGCCAGCGATACCGCACTGACCAACCTGTTCACCGGACGCCCGGCGCGCGGCATCAACAATCGCATCATGCGCGAGCTGGGGCCCATGAACGACCTGGCGCCACGCTTCCCCCTGGCCGGGGGTGCGCTGATGCCCCTGCGGGCAATCACCGATACACAGGGCAACAGCGACTTCAGCAACCTGTGGGCCGGCCAGGCACTGCGCCTGGGGCGACACATGCCTGCCGGCGAGCTGACCCAGGCCATTGCGGGCCTGGGAGCACAAAACTGACTCCCTGATCAGGAAATAGTTTCGACAGACCTTCCCGACGGATGGCGTATCGCTATATATTCAGCGACATAACGAAAACCCCGCCGTCCCTTAGGAGCCGTTCGCATGCGTACTCGCCTCTCCCACCTGGCCTTCAGCGCCCTGGCCACCCTGATTTGCGTCAACGGCGCCCTGGCCGATGAGGTCCAGGTTGCCGTGGCCGCCAACTTCACTGCCCCGATCCAGGCCATCGCCAAGGACTTCGAGAAAGACACCGGCCACAAGCTGGTCGCCGCCTACGGCGCCACCGGCCAGTTCTACGCGCAGATCAAGAACGGCGCGCCGTTCGAAGTGTTCCTCGCCGCCGACGACACCACCCCGGCCAAGCTCGAACAGGAAAAAGAGACCGTTGCCGGCTCGCGCTTCACCTACGCCATCGGCACCCTCGCCCTGTGGTCGGCCAAGCCGGGCTACGTCGACGCCAAGGGTGAGGTCCTGAAGAACAACGACTTCAAGCACCTGTCGATTGCCAACCCCAAGGCCGCGCCCTACGGCCTGGCCGCCACCCAGGTGCTGGACAAGCTGAAGCTGACCGAAGCCACCAAGGCCAAGATCGTCGAAGGCCAGAACATCACCCAGGCCTTCCAGTTCGTCTCCACCGGCAATGCCGAGCTGGGCTTCGTCGCCTTGTCGCAGATCTACAAGGACGGCAAGGTCAGCGAAGGCTCGGCCTGGATCGTGCCCGCCGAGCTGCATGACCCGATCCGCCAGGATGCGGTCATTCTCAACAAGGGCAAGGACAACCCGGCCGCCAAGGCCCTGGTCGACTATCTCAAAGGCCCGAAGGCCGCTGCGGTGATCAAGTCCTACGGCTATGAAATCTGATGCCGCTCGACGCCAGTGACCTGGGTGCCATCTGGCTGACCATCAAGCTGGCCAGCCTGACCACCGCGATCCTCCTGGTGCTGGGCACGCCCATCGCCTGGTGGCTCGCGCGCACCCGCTCCTGGCTGCGCGGGCCGATCGGCGCGGTGGTGGCGCTGCCTCTGGTGCTGCCACCAACGGTGATCGGCTTCTACCTGCTGCTGGCCCTCGGCCCCCACGGCTGGATCGGCCAGGCCACCCAGGCCCTGGGCCTGGGCAGCGTGGTGTTCAGCTTCACCGGGCTGGTGATCGGCTCGGTGGTGTACTCCATGCCGTTCGTGGTGCAGCCACTGCAAAACGCCTTCGGCGCCATCGGCCAGCGCCCGCTGGAGGTGGCCGCGACGCTGCGCGCCAGCCCCTGGGACACCTTCGTCCATGTGGTGCTGCCGCTGGCCCGCCCGGGTTTCATTACCGCCAGCATCCTCGGCTTCGCCCACACCGTGGGCGAATTCGGCGTGGTGCTGATGATCGGCGGCAACATTCCCGACAAGACCCGCGTGGTCTCGGTGCAGATCTTCGATCACGTCGAAGCCATGGAATACGCCCAGGCCCACTGGCTGGCCGGGGCCATGCTGGTGTTCTCCTTCCTGGTGCTGCTGATGCTCTACGCCGGCCGCCGTGGCAAGGCAGGCTGGAGCTGAGATGAGTGCATCGATACAAGCGCGCCTGATGCTGGCGCGCGACGACTTCACCCTGGATGTCGACCTGAACCTGCCTGGCCGCGGCATCAGCGCGCTGTTCGGCCATTCCGGCTCGGGCAAGACTTCCTGCCTGCGCTGCCTGGCCGGGCTGGAGCGCGCCGCCAGCGCCTACATCGAGGTCAACGGCGAAATCTGGGAAGACAGCCAGCGCGGGCATTTCCTCCCCCCACACAAGCGCCCGGTGGGCTATGTGTTCCAGGAGGCCAGCCTCTTCCCGCATCTGTCCGTGCGCGGCAACCTCGAGTTCGGCTGGCGCCGTATCGCCCCTGCCGAGCGCAAGATCAGCCAAGACCAGGCCTGCCAGCTGCTGGGCATCGGCCACCTGCTGGCGCGCAAGCCAGGCACGCTGTCCGGCGGCGAAGCCCAGCGGGTCGGCATCGCCCGGGCGCTGCTCAGCAGTCCGCGCCTGTTGCTGATGGACGAACCCCTGGCAGCGCTGGACAGCGCACGCAAACGAGAAATCCTGCCCTACCTGGAACGCCTGCACGATGAGCTGGACATCCCGCTCATCTATGTCAGCCATGCCCAGGACGAAGTGGCGCGCCTGGCCGACCACCTGGTGCTGCTGGAGCACGGCAAGGCCGTGGCCAGCGGGCCGATCGGCCAGACCTTGGCCCGCCTCGACCTGTCCCTGGCCCAGGGCGAGGATGCCGGGGTGGTGCTCGAAGGCGTAGTGGTCGGCCACGACCCGCACTATGAACTGTTCGACTTGCGCCTGCCCGGCAGCGAAGGCCAGTTGCTGCGCATCGCCCACCCGGCGTTGCATGTCGGCAGCACCCTACGGCTCAAGGTCCACGCCCGTGATGTCAGCCTCGCGCTGGATGCCCATGCGCCCTCGAGCATCCTCAACCGCTTGCCGGTACGCGTGCGCGAGTGCCGCCCGGCGGACAACCCCGCCCATGTACTGGTCAGCCTGGACGCGTCCGGCAGCGGACTGCTGGCACGCATCACCCGCTACTCGGCGGACCAGCTCGGTGTGCAACCCGGCCAGCGGCTGTGGGCGCAGATCAAGTCGGTAGCCTTGCTCGGTTGAGCCGCCGAGCCAGCGCCACGGCAATCGGGGGGCGCTGGGACTGCGGCAATTCCTGCAGGCAGCGTGGCAGCCAGACGATCATTGAGCACGACTATTTACTTCATCGCGCACAGAAATTTCCCATATGACGCCAAGCCCCCTATCCTTGCCACCGAGCACCTCCGCCGACGGGTATCCCCGCATGCCCATCGGCTCCTGCGACTGAAGACCGGCAACAGAATTTGTCCGCCGGGGAATTACTATCCGCCGAAAGCGTCTTTAATGAGAAGGAAGAGGGACAGGCTCCCACCACTGGGCGAATCGCCCCGTGGTTTTCTATATCACCAAGGAGAACTACATGCTGATACTCACCCGCAAGGTTGGCGAAAGCATCGTCATCGACGATGACATCAAAGTCACCATTCTGGGCGTCAAGGGGATGCAAGTGAGGATCGGCATCGATGCACCGAAGGATGTCCAGGTGCACCGTGAAGAGATCTACAAGCGCATCCAGGCCGGCAGCCCGGCCCCGGAGAAAGACAACGAACAACATTGAAGCGATCCGCATCATGCCGCACGGATGCGCCTGATCGATTGCCCGCCCGTGCGGGGTGCCCCTCCCGACGCTTCAGGTGCCCAGCAGCTCGCGCACCTTGGCGATCATCTGCTCCATGTCGAAGGGTTTGTCGAACACCGCCGCGAACCTCCCGGGGCTGGCGCGAGCCTGGCTGGCCTGGGCGGCGCTCATGAGGATCACCGGCAGGTCCGCCAGTTGCAGCTCGCCACGAATGGCCTCGAGCAGCTCCTCGCCATTGAGCAGCGGCATCATGTAGTCGGTAATCACCAGGTCCACCCGCTTCTCTTTGAGCGCCTCGAGGGCCTTGCGCCCGTTGCTGGCCTTTTCCACCAGGAACCCCTCATCCTCCAGGGCGAAACCGAGGATATCGGCGATCAGGTACTCGTCATCGACGATCAGAATGCTGTTCATCGCGTTATCCCATCAGCGATCTCCCGCCGAGGTCGCTGAACCACTGAGCACGCCACTGGCCCCCTCGAACACCCGCTCCAGGCTGATACCGTCAGCCCCCAGGATCAGCGACTGCAAGGATGGGTCGTGATCGCTGTCGCGGACCTTGACGATCGACAACGCACGGTGCAGCTGCGCCTCCAGTTCGGCGAAACGCATCAGGATCAGATTGTCCACGATGCTCGACAGATCCGGCGCGGGCGCGGTGATTTCCGCGCCGAAGATGTCACGCATCTCCCACGTCAGCAGGACCGTGACACCGCGTGCGCGCAACTCGCCGGTCAAGGCGCGGAAAAAGGCGTTCAGCCGGGCCGGATCCAACGCCAGGCGACCGAAGGCGCCCAGGCTGTCGATCACCACGCGCGTGGCACCCATCGCCTCGACCTGCGCCAGCAAGCGAGCGCCGACCTGGTCCAGCAGGCCTTCGGTGGTCGGCTGCCAGCTCAGTTGCACCGCGCCGCTGCGCTCCAGTTCCGCCAGGTCGTAACCCAGCGCCGCGGCCTTCAGCCGCAAGCGCGCCGGCGTTTCATAGAAACCGCAATGCAGGCCGCGTTCGGTCGCGCTCGAAGCGGCCAGGAAAGCGATGCCCAGTGCGGTCTTGCCCACCCCGGAGGGCCCCATCAACAGGCTCACCGATGCCTCGGCCAGGCCACCACCGAGCATCCTGTCCAGATCGTCCACCCCGGTCGTCACGCGATCGAGCGTTTGCGAGCCAGGCCCGCTGGGGCGACTGTAAAGCGACTCCAGCCGTGGAAACACCTGCAACCCGGTCTCGTTGATCAGGCACTCGTGGCAGCCGGAAAGCGCGCCGCTGCCGCGCGTCTTGCGCAGTTGGACATGGCGCACGGCGACACTGCCGACCATGTGCTCGCTCAGTTCGATGACACCATCGACCATGGTGTGTTCGGGGCTGCCCTCTTCCAGGCGCGCACTGGTCAGCAGCAGCACGGTGCAGCCGGCGAAAGCGGCATGCCCTTGCAGCTCGGAGACGAACTTCTTGGTGTCGAGGGTGGTTTCCGCCCGCGAGCGGGCATTGAGCAAGCCGTCGACGATGAGCAGGGTGGCCTGCTGCCGGGCGATCTCCTGGCGCAACAGCCTCACCACCGCGTCCAGCCCATCCTGTTCCAGGGTGTCGAAGGCGCTGACGAACTGGATCGCATCGCCCATCAGCGCCGGGTCGAAGAACGTCAGCGTCGACAGGTACTGAAACAACCGCTCATGGGACTCGCTGAGCAATGTGGCCACCAGCACTCGTCCACCATCGCGCACATGATTGCAGGCCAGTTGGTTGGCCAGGATGGTCTTGCCCGATCCGGGATGGCCCTGGACGATATAGGACGCGCCAACGACCAGTCCGCCCTTGAGCAGCGCGTCGAGCCCTTCGATACCCGTGGGCAGCCGCTTGAGTTGTTCTACCATCGCCTTCTACCCATCGCTCGAAAGTTGATCAGGGCCAAGACTCACGGGCAAATACAGGCTCATGCAGGTGCCCTCCCCAGGCTGGCTGTCGACATGGATCGCGCCCCTGCTCTGCCTGGCGAAGCCGTAGGCCTGGCTCAGGCCCAGGCCAGTGCCCTTGCCGAATGCCTTGGTGGTGAAAAACGGCTCGAAGATGCGTGGCAACACCTGTGGGTCGATGCCCTGACCATCGTCCCGCACTTCGAAGCGCACGAAGTGCCCATGCAGTCCTTCCACCTCCCCGGCCAGCTGAACACAGTCGACCAGCAGGCGAATATGGCCGGTATTCTCGATCGCGTCCCGGGCGTTGAACATCAGATTGAGCAGGACCATCTGCAGTTGCCCGGCGTCCACTTCGATCATCGGCAGGTTGGCCTGCACCTGCTGATCCAGTTCGATGTCGCGCGGCAAGGCGTGCTCCATCAGGGCACGCGTGGACTCGACCACCTGGGCCGGAGCGATACAGGCAACGCTCAGCTGCCGATGGCGGGCGAAGCTGAGCAGCTGCTGGGTGAGCTGCGTGCCCCGCTGACCCGCATCGAGGATATGCTCGAGCAGGCGCTGGGTGCGTGCCGGGTCCGCGCTGCCAATCGCCAGGCGCGCCGAACTGAGGATGATGGTCAGCAGATTGTTGAAGTCATGGGCCAGGCCACCGGTCAGTTGCCCCAGAGCCTCGAGCTTCTGCGCCTGGAACAGTTGCGCGCGCATGGCATCCATCTGCAGCGCGGACTCACGGCGATCGGTGATATCACGGGTGACCTTGGCCAGACCGATGATCTGCCCCTGCTCGTCACGGATCACATCCAACGCCGCCAAGGCCCAGAACTGCGTGCCATCCTTGCGCACCCGCCACCCCTCGTCCTGAGCGACACCCCGCGTCAGTGCCTGCTGCAGCAGGCGTTCGGGGCGACCTTCGGCGCGGTCGTGGTCGGTGAAGAACAGCGAGAAATGCCGGCCGATCACCTCATCGGCGCGATAGCCCTTGATTCGTTCGGCGCCGGCGTTCCACGACACCACATGCCCCGCAGGGTCGAGCATGTAGATGGCATAGTCCACCACCGCCTGGACCAACTGTTCATAGCGGGCCTCGGGCATCAGCGAGTGGGCCGGTCGGGTCACTGAAGCCATGCGCACTCCACAGGCACCGAGAAAGGACATAACTGAGCGTAGCCAAAGTACCACCCGTGCGCGGCGTCATGCGACGATCGTCAGCGGTGGCGCTCCACGACCGACGGCGTGAGCCGCCGCGGCATCGCCACCTTCAGCAGCCACAGCCCTACCAGCAGGACCAGCACGCCGCCCCCCAGCGCCAGGTATCGCCGCGGATGCTGCGGGTCGAGCCCCAGCATCAGCAGGTAGCCGCCCAGGCTCATGAAACCGACATAGAGAAATGCCGCCAGCAGGCAGACCTGCAAGAACAGCAGCCGCCAGAACAGTTTGGGGCGCACGGTTCGCTCTGTAGGGGTGGAACCTGGAGAACGCGAAGACATGGTGACGTGCCAAGTTGGATCCAAAACACGCACAGTGGCGCAATGGCGGCAACCTGTCAATTGACCTATAGTGGCGCGCCTCGATCACTCCAAGGACGCGACATGACATCGAACTTCCGCATGCAAGGGCTGCAGGACGACCTGATGCGCACCGCCACGGAACTCGATGCGTTGTGCCAGACACTGGAGGGACACGCCATGTACCTGCGCCACTCGATCCACCACGCCGACGCTCGAGCCATGGATGGGCATACCGGAGAGTTGCGCCACAGCGCCAGCGAAATGCGCGGTATCGCCCGCGGCATCGCGCCCTGAACCCTTCGCCCGGTTGACGCTTCTATAACAATGGGTTATAAAGCGCGCCTGATCGCCTACCCCTTCTGTCCATGAAGCGCGGTAGCCGAACGTGCGAGTGTGGTGGAATTGGTATACACAGCAGACTTAAAATCTGTCGGCGTGAGCCTTGCGGGTTCGAGTCCCGCCACTCGCACCACTCCCTGTCAATGAGAAGGCGCCCGCGAGGCGCCTTTTTCATGCTCTCCAGCAATCCTCCAGGCAACTGCTAGAGTGGACGTTGTCCATTTCCACCGGAGCGTAGCCATGCGCTATACCCTGCTCGAAGGTCAACGCGACATCATCCTCCTGCTCGCCCGTATCCTGCTGATGATCCTGTTCGTGCTGTCTGGCTGGAGCAAACTGACCGGCTTCGAAGGCACGGTCGGCTACATGACGTCACTGGGCGCCCCGGTACCGATGCTTGCCGCAGCGGTCGCGGTGTTCATGGAGTTCGTGGTCGCCATCTTGCTGATCCTGGGCTTCTACACCCGCCCACTGGCCCTGCTGTTCGCCTTGTTCGTGCTCGGGACCGCCCTGCTGGGCCACCCGTTCTGGAACATGGTCGAACCAGAGCGCAGCGCCAACATGACCCAGTTCCTGAAGAACCTGAGCATCATCGGCGGGCTGCTCCTGCTGGCCCTGACAGGCGCCGGGCGCTTCTCCCTCGATCGCCGCTGACCTCGCAAGGCACGGCGGCCACGGGTCAGTCGTCGAGGTCGTCGTGCCAGGCTGGATGATCGTCATCGTCGAAATCATCCATCGATGCTTCATCTTCCTCGACATCGTCCAGCGCGCCGTAGGCGTCCGCTTCCGGGTCGAAACCCTCATGAAATTCAGGGTCCAGCAGGTGGTCGTGTTCAGGTTCGGGCAGATCGTCTTCGTCGTGCATGGCAGCCTCCGGTCGCTACGAGCCCGCCTGTATAGGCCGATCGGTGCGCAGGGTCAATCTCCAGGATGGTTAACCTTGGCTTAACCGACACGGCGCACGCTACGCACTCTCCCTTCAAAAACGCACTTGCCCGCCACCCTGGCGGGCTTTTTTTTTGCGCGCCCGACGGCGCCGGATCACGACATTCGACTTATACCGTGGCCGGCAGCAGACCGATGAAAAATTCAGTTACGGATATTCACGCCCTCTGAAGGCGCGCTTCACGAAATTCTGACATTCACGCAGGCAGACTGAACAGGCTTCGATACGTTCTGTTCAACCCGCCCACGTGGCGGGTTTTCTTTTTCCGCCTGGCTGGCGTTCGGGCGACTGGCCCGACAACGATCAGATCGCACGCAGCGGAACATCCCCGCCCCCACCCTTGCCATCGCGGCGCTCGTTCATCCAGTCATTGACCTTCTGCCCGAACTCCGCCGGCGCCTTGCGCCCGAACCGTCGTGCCAGATCGAGAATGGTCTGCTGCGCCAGCGCCTCCTCCATGCGCTTCTGCGCGCCCAGCATCACCGCATGGATGGCACAGGTGCCCTCGGTCGCCCAGCCCGGCGCCGAGCCCTCGAATACCACGCAACGTTCGCGAATCTCCCGGCAGTCGAAGATCTTCTTCGGCCCGTCGATAGCCGTGACGATATCCAGCACCGAGATCTCGTCGGAAGGCCGCGCCAGGCGAAAACCACCGCGCACCCCTTCGGTGGCCACCACCAGCCCGGCACGCGCCAGCTTGGTGAAGACCTTGGCCAGGTACTCCTGGGGCACGCCCTGCAACTCGGCCAGGTCGCGCACGCTGGACTCCCGGCTGTCACCACGCTCATCGACCAGGAACAACAGACAGTGGATGCCGTACTCGACGCCGGCACTGTAAAGCGACATGTCAATCTCCGACTAATTTTGTCGCAAATAGTACGCCCTTCATGAACGACAGGCAAAGCCCATCGGCACCGTTCGTCATCTCCTTCTCACCCTTAAACCTCAGGAATCATGGCGTTTCACGGCACAAGGCAGCGCTGCCCGAAGTGCGCCCCTGGAAAAAAACACTTGCCGACCTAAACTACGATCAATACAGTCGTAGTTATCCGACAGGCACTCAGTACCTCGTCGAAGATCCATCCCCTATCTCACGGAGCATCTGCATGACCTCTCACATCCTCATCATCGGTGCCGGCTTCTCTGGTGTCTGGAGCGCCCTGAGCGCCGCCCGCCTGCTCGACCAGGCGCAACGTGACGACGTGCGCATCAGCGTGCTGGCCCCGCAGGCGCAACTGCGCATCCGCCCGCGCTTCTATGAAGCGGACGTGCAGCGCATGCAGGCCTCGGTGGGCGACTTGTTCAAGGTCACGGGCGTGAACTTCATCCAGGGCAACGCCAAGACCATCGACAGCGCGACCCGCCAGGTCGGCTACATCGATGCTGACGGTCAGCCTCGGCTGATCGGCTACGACCGCCTGGTTCTCGCCGCCGGCAGTCAGGTGGCACGCCCCGCGGTGCCGGGCCTGGCCGAGCACACCTTCGATGTCGACCAGATGGAGTCAGCGGTGCGCCTGGAGCAGCACCTGGTCGGTCTCGCCGCCCTGCCCGCTTCGCCCGCGCGAAATACCGTGGTGGTTTGCGGTGGCGGGTTCACCGGCATCGAGACCGCCACCGAGCTGCCTGCTCGCCTGAATGCCGTCCTCGGCCAAGGGCAGGCCCGCGTGATCCTGGTCGACCGTGGCCAGCACATCGGCGCCGCACTGGGCGCCGGCATCACCCCGTCGATCATCGCCGCCTCGGAGAAAGCGGGTGTGCAGTGGCTCACTGGCACCTCGGTCGTCGCGGTCGACGCAGGTGGCGTAACCCTCGACAACGGCGAATACATCGCCAGCAAGACGGTGATCTGGACCGTGGGCGTGAAGGCCAGTCCACTGACCGCGCAGGTGGACGGCGAACGTGACGGTCTGGGCCGCCTGCGGGTCGACGACCACCTCAAGGTGATCGGCCAGGACCATATCTACGCCACGGGCGACGTGGCCTGGGCCGCCGTCGACGAACTGGGCAACCACGCCCTGATGACCTGCCAGCACGCTATTCCCATGGGGCGCCACTCGGGCAACAACGCCATGGCCGACCTGCTGGGCATCGCGCCGGTGGTGTACCGCCAGCCCAAGTACGTCACCTGCCTCGACCTGGGCGAATGGGGCGCGGCGTACAGCGAAGGCTGGGAGCGTGAACTGAAACTGCAGGGCCAGGAGGGCAAGGCGCTCAAGCAACAGATCAACTCGGTGTGGATCTACCCACCGGCCGCCGACCGCGCCCAGGCCCTGGCAGCCGCCGACCCGGCCATCGCCATCGTCTGAGTACCTGAACGACAGGCCCGACACTCAAGTGAAGGGCCTTTTTAGCCTGAGCACGACCTTTGACGGATTGTCAATAATGATATCATTATGGCATCATTCGAGATAAACAACATGAATCGTAAGGAAATAACTTCCCTCCCGGCGCCTTGAGAGCAAGACCAGCCGAGCCCGGCCAAACCGCGCTCTTGACGCCTTCCAGCCACTGTCAAGGAGCGTCCCATGCAGTTACGGAACATGAAGATCGGCATTCGCGCAGCGGGCATGTTCGCCTTGCTCGGCGTACTGGTCCTGGCCATGGGCCTGATCGCCCTCTACGAAACCCGTAGGATGGACAGCGCCACCAACGAAATTCGAGTCAACTGGATGCCTGCGGTGATCGCCCTTGGCGAGGTCAGCAGCAACCTCGGCCGGGCACGCGCCCTCACCCTGCGCAGCGCGCTCGAGGACAGCAGCGGCGCACGCCACGCCACCCTGGAACGGATCGAGCAGGTCAACCAACAGCTGCAAGGCGACCTCAAAGCCTACGAAGGCACCATTGCCGCCGCCGAGGATCGCGCCCTGTTCGACGCGTTCGTCAGGCTGAGCGACCGCTACCACACCCTGCAAAAGTCCATCCGCGAGGCCGCCGGCAATGAACGGCTGGACGAAGCCAAGCGCTTGATCAATGGCCCACTGGCCGAATATGCCGACAGCATGATGAGCGCCCTCGCCGCACTGATCGACTACAACAAGCAAGAAGCCGAGAAAGCCTCGCTGCGCAGCAGTGCCGCGTCGCAGAGTGCGCTGACCCTGATCATCGGCGCCCTGGCCGTGATCCTGCTTGCCCTGGTGGCCATCGCCACCCTGCTGACCCGCAGCATCGTCGTACCGTTGGCCGAAGCCGTGGCAGTCGCCGAGCGAGTGGCCAGTGGCGACCTCACCCACGACATCGTGATCGTCGGGCGCGACGAGCCGGCCCAACTGCTGCGGGCCTTGAGCCGCATGCAACAGAGCCTGCGCGACACCATCCGCAAGATCGCCGCCTCGTCCGACCAACTGGCCTCGGCTTCGGAAGAGCTACATACCGTCACCGAGGACACCAGCCGTGGCCTGCACCAGCAGAGCGCCGAGATCGACCAGGCCGCCACCGCCGTCAACCAGATGACCGTCGCGGTGGAAGAAGTCGCCAACAACGCCGTGAGCACCGCCGACGCCTCCAGGGGCGCCGACCAGACGACCCGCGACGGCCGCGACCAGGTCAACCAGGCCTTGACCTCGATCCAGTATCTGGTCGAGGACGTCACCGGCACCGCCCACGAAATCGAACAGCTGGCCAGCAGCGCCAACGAGATCAGCCGGGTACTCGATGTGATCGGCTCGATCGCCGGGCAGACCAATCTGCTGGCACTGAACGCCGCCATCGAGGCGGCCCGCGCCGGCGAAGCCGGGCGTGGCTTTGCCGTGGTCGCCGATGAGGTCCGAGCGCTGGCCCACCGGACCCAGCAATCCACGGCGGAAATCGAACAGATGATCGGCGGGATCCAGACCGGCACCGAGCGTGCGGTCAATGCGATGCACAGCAGCCAGGGCCGGGCCGGCGGCACGCTGGAAGTGGCACAGTCCGCCGGCCAGGCCCTGGAACTGATCGCCGAAGCCATCGCCTCGATCAACCAGCGCAACCTGGTGATCGCCAGCGCCTCGGAACAGCAGGCCCAGGTGGCCCGGGAGGTGGACCGCAACCTGGTGAACATCCGCGACCTGGCGACGCAGACCTCGGCCGGCGCCAACCAGACCAGCGCGGCGGCGCAGGACCTTTCGCGCCTGGCGGTGGAGTTGAACACGATGGTGGCGCAGTTCAAGGTGTAACGCGCCGACAGCGCAAGGGCGGCCCCGTCACACTGCCGGGGTCAGGAGCGGGCCATGCCCACCATGCCCTTGCGCCGCCGTGCCAGGCAGGCATGGCCCAGCCACAGCATGCCCGCCAGCAACGCGGCGAACAACGCGACAACCATCTGGCTGTAACGCGCCAGCAGTGCCGGGAACCCCGTCACCTCGCGGTACACTTGGATGTCGGCACCGCCATCCTCGGAGCGAATGCTGATTCCGCCCTGGCGAATCTGCGAATAGTCGTTGTCGAAATACACCCAGACCTTGCTCTCGCTCATCCCGTCGATGCCGGGGATGTCGACGAGATTGGTGGGCGCCTGGATCAGCGTGTCATTGCCGGCCGCGTCGCGCACCTGCACCAGCCCCCTCGCCGGCAAGCGGACCTGCACCGCCTTGACCGGTTCCGACGCCGGGTTGGCGAGCTCGATCAACAGGCCGGTGCGATGATCCACCAATCCGGCCTCGAACGGCCTGGCGAACAGCTGCAGGTATGGCGCCTGGGCCAGTTCCACCAGTTTGTCAATCTGCGCATGATCGAGCGCGCCAGCGCCGATGTCGCTGATACGGGCATGCAAACGCTCGTATTTGAGCAGGTCGTTGCTCTGGCTGACCCGCTCGTTGAATTGGCCGGGGTAAGTGAGGTGGGCGTAGGTCAGGCGCGCCTGCAGACGCCGGTCATCGCCCAGCGCGGCATGGAGCATGGCCGCGACGGCAGCGATGAGCAGCAGGCCCACGAGCAATTTACCGACTTTTTCCCAGCTCACCTTGAGGGTTCCTTGTTGTGCGGTGTTGACGATGCGACATGGCTGGCAAAGGGTGCCAAGAAGCCGACGTCAAGGCAAGGTGCGAAACGCCCGCGACAGCAATCGAGCGGCGCTGACTCGCCCTGGATACTGGGGCGCGGCTTGCTCAGCGGCAGGATCAGCCGCGTGCCAGCAGTCCCGGTACCGCCACCGTCAGCATCGCCACGCCCGAGAGCGTCAGCAGGCTCAGCACGATGCGACGAAAAGCCAGCTCGCTGATCCCCAGGTACAATCGCGTCCCCAGCACAGTCGGCAGCAGCATCGCCAGTGCCACCACGGCAAACGAAGGCAGCAGCGCCCGGGTGACCAGACCACTGCCCAGGTAGGTGAGCATGGTCACCGCCAGCATCGACAGGTTGAAGTTCTGGATCACCGCCCGCTGCGTGTCGCGCTCGAAACCGCGCAAGGTACACCAAAGCGTAGGCACCGTACCGGTGAAGCCGCCAATGCCACCCAGCACGCCGCCGACCATGCCCACCGCGCCGTCCGCC
This sequence comes from Pseudomonas sp. GD03858, assembly GCF_029840925.1. GTDB lineage: Bacteria > Pseudomonadota > Gammaproteobacteria > Pseudomonadales > Pseudomonadaceae > Aquipseudomonas. The sequence goes on along the minus strand of NZ_JAOCDM010000080.1, from coordinate 3,095 downwards.
AGGCGCCCACCCTGCAGGCGCGGCAAACGCGGCGCCAGCAGCATCAGCGGGCACCACACCACCAGCAAGGTGCCGAACACCGCCTTGAACCACAACATGTCGAGGTACGGCAGGACCCAGACACCCAGTGGAATCCCCGCCAGGCCGCCCAGCACGAAGGGCCACAGCAAGGTCCAACTGAAGCCCCTGCGCACGCTCAATACAGCGATCAACTGACCAGTGAGGCTGCCGAACACCGTCAGCACCGCCGCCACGCGAGGCTCCAGCCCCCACGCCCAGAACGACATCGCCACCATGCCGAAGGCAAAGCCGGACAAGCCCTGGACGAAACCGGCGACGACAGCGCCGAGGGCGATGAGATAGAGCGGGTCCATAGGGGCTCCCTGCAAAGGACGGTGGATGATTGCACGGCATGCTCGCAACAATGGCCGATCGTGCGCGGATTTGCATCTGCCGCCTGCAACTTGTCCGGTTCGGACCATGACCCCGGTAGCAGCGCACGCCCCGCGGGCTTGACCAGCCGTATCGGCGCCCCCATGCTCGGACGCTCGAGGCCGGCCGTGACCGACGGCGCCCTCCATCCAATGCCAACGGCAGGCCCCCGCCCTTGCAATAGCGGATACCCACGCAATGACGCTCCTCTACCTCAAGCTCATCGTCACCCCGCTGCTGATGTGGGCCATCTCCCTCGCTTCGCGCCGCTGGGGCGGCCTGCTGGGCGGACTGCTGTCCGGGCTACCGATCACCTCGGCACTGGTGATGACCTTCCTGAGCCTGGAACAGGGCCCCGGCTTCGCCCTCGGCGCGGTACCCGGCGCGCTCGGCGGCCTGGCGGCGGTGCAGGCGACCTACACCTTCTACCTGTTCGCCACGCGCAGGATCGGCATCGGCCCGGCGGTACCGCTGGCGGTGCTGTTCTACGGTGCGGCGGCCTATGCCTTCACCCATTGGGGCGGGCTGTACCTGTCGATCGCCGTGGCACTGCTGCTGATCGCTGTGCTGATCCACGCCAGCGGCCGCGAACCCAGGCCCGACACGCTCGCCCGCCCCCGGCATCGCTATTGGGAGATCCCGCTGCGCATGGTTTCGGCCACCACCTTGCTGATGGTCACCACCAGCCTGGCCAGCTGGTTGGGGCCAGCCACCAGCGGGATGCTGGCGCCGATCCCGGTGATCGCCTGGCCGCTGGTGGTGTTTGCCCATGTGCAGGGTGGCCGCGCCGGGATGGCGGCGATGGTGCGCGGCAATGCCATTGGCGCGGTAGGGGTGATTGCGTTCTACCTGACGATGGCGGGTCTGCTCGAGCGTCTGGGGATTGCCATGGCCATCGGCCTGGCGATGGCGGTGGCCGTGCTGCTGACCGTTGCCCTGGCCGCTGCCCTGCGTCGCGCACCGGCAAACTGATCAGCGCAACCCTGTGAATCCGCCCCTCGATGAAAACAGCAGCGCTACACGCAACAGCCGCTTTCGATCGCTCGAAAGCGGCTGTTGTCGTTCAAACGATGCTCAACCGTCACCCCGCTCTTTGCCGGCCGGCAGCTGCCCATCGATCATGGCCTTGGCCATACCGCTGAGGTAGTACGTCGCCCGTAGCAGCGTCTGCGCCTCCACCGGCCTGCTCAACGCCTGCTGCGTCAGCCCGGTGATGACACCGAGGATCACCGATGTTTCCTGCAACACCTGTCCTGGCGGCAAACCTGGTACCACCTGCACCCAGTCGCGTATCGGGCTGCGCCTGGTGCGCCCGACCAGGCTGATGATCTTCAGCTCCCCGCAGCCCTTGCCTTGCTCGTCCCTGTCCATGATCCGCCCCCTTGAAAAAGAAAGAGCTCGCCGCGCATCACCTCCAGAACCCCCGAACCAAACCGCGCGATCCCTGCACGGCGCTCTGCCCAGAAGCTCGGTCGACCCCGGATGGCGAAACACGACGAGCAGGGCGAGACTAAAGCGCCCACTACACCACCACAACGGTCGGTCAGGAGGAAAAAGCCCCTTTAGGAAATGGACTACACGAACAGAGGAAGAAAAGGAGTAGGACCTACGAAATCGATCTGCACTAACGACGGCAAACAGGCTAATGTCTGTCAGTCGTAGAAAAAGGCGCTGCTCGGCAGCCCATCGCGGCCAACCCCGCTTTCACACGTACAGCCATCGTCATGCCCAGAACGAGCAAAGTCACCGATCCGTCCTACGAACTGATGGACGACCACGAAGGCCACTCGCTGATCTACCGTCAGCACGGCTTCCCCAGCCCGCTGGTGCGCTGGCACTTTCACAAGGAATACGAGCTGCACCTGATCGTCGCCAGCGCCGGCAAGGTGTTCATCGGCGACTACATCGGCAACTTCGCCCCCGACACGCTGTTTCTCACCGGCCCTAACCTGCCGCACAACTGGATCAGCCAGGTCGGCCCCGACGAAGTGGTAGGCAAGCGCGACATGCTGGTCAACTTCACCGACGAGGTGCTTGAAGACGGCAGCCAAGTGTTCTCCGAGCTCACCCAGCTCGCCCCGCTGCTGGCCCGGGCGCGCTACGGCATCGAGTTCCGCGACCCGGCGCTGATCCGCGAGAGCCGCCACCTGCTGCAACGCATCGCCGACAGCCGCGGCATGACCCGCCTGGGATACTTTTTTATCCTCATGGAACAGCTGGCCGCCTGTGACGACTACCAGCTGCTGTCCACCGTCACCTCCTCGCAGTTGGCCGACGAGCACAACGTCGAGCGCATCAACCGGGCGGTGGACTACATCTTCCAGCACTACGCCCAGGACCTGAGCCAGAACGAAGTGGCCGAGCACCTGGGGATGACGCCCACCTACTTCTCGCGGTTCTTCAAGCAGGCCGCCGGGCGTGGCTTCGTCGAGTTCGTCAACCGGCTGCGGGTGAGCAAGTCGTGCGAGCTGCTGGCCAAGGGCGAGCTGCCGGTGACCGAGGTGTGCTTCGAGTCGGGGTTCAGCAACCTGTCGAACTTCAACCGGCGCTTTTTGCAGCTCAAGGGCATGACCCCCTCCGACTATCGCAGCCTGGTGACCCAGCGGCTGACCGAGCAGAACCGCGCCTGAACGTCATACGCAATCTCCTGTAGGAGCGGCCTT